>NZ_JBBIAB010000013.1 GCF_039634785.1 Tistrella mobilis
CCCGGCCGCTCATAAACACGGCGGGTTTCCGTCGTCCACATTCTGTCCGCTCCCATTTCCTTTGGGGCGGCATCGAATCACAACAGATTCACCGGATTCAATAACATTCCGGACGGGCTCTCAGGCCAGGCCGTTCATAAACCCGGCGGGTTTCCGTCGTCCACATTCTGTCCGCTCCCGTTTCCTCTGGCGCGACAGAGAATCACAACGGATTCACCGGATTCAATAACCTTCCGGACGGGCTCTCAGTCCTGGGATGCACCCCAGGGCCGCCTGACCGTGAACCTGCTGCTGGTGCCGGTGGGCGACCCGGCCCAGCCGCTGGGCCCCCCGACAGCCCCGGCCTTTCAGGGCACGGCGCTGCGCCTTGCCGCCCATATCTCGGATGATCCGGGGCGGGTGGCGACCCTGGCCGATGTGCCGGCCGGGCCCCAGGTCTTCGATCTGGCGCCGCCGCCCGGCCAGGCGGCGCTGTTCGACTGGCTGCGCGCCGAATTCAAGCTCACCCTGCCCGAGACGGTGCATGTCCGCAGCGACGACTTCCGGCTGCGCAAATACCTGCCGCTCAGCTATCGCCGCTCCCATGGTTTCGTGGCGCCGAAAACGCCGCTCGCCTCGATCGACGACACCTATCACTGCCTGCTGAAATGCCCGCCGCCCCCGACACGCCCCACCCCGCCCGAGACCGACGAAATGAGCTGGGGCGAAGGCTTCGCCGTGCTGCTGCGCCAGCCGCCGGTGGCCCGCGCCGCCGGGCTGATCCACACCGTCACGCTCGACCTGCCGGAACCGGCGCCGGGCCAGGCCCATCCGGGCGGCTGGCTGTTCTTCTCGCTGGCGGCCGGCCATCCCTTCGCGGCCGAGGCCGCCGCCGATCCGGGCTGGGCGAAGCTTTACGCCACCCGCCTGCCCCGGCTGGACCGGGCGGAGCCGCGGCCGGTCTTCACCGCCACGCTGTTCCCGGTGGCGGCGGATGCCGCGGCGGCGGCCGGTCTCGGCCCGCTGGACCAGGTGTTTCCGGAAGCCGCCGTCTTCGACGACGGTTTCGCCAAGATCGTCCATGCCCGCCAGCCGATCCATGCCGACGGCAGCGCCGAGGATGCCGCCGGCGGCCCGCCGCTCCGGCTCGACCCCGGCATTCAGCTCGCCTGGGACGACGAGGACACGCTGGTCGCCACCAACCGCGCGATCGGCACCGAGATGGACGGCTCGCTGCCGCCCGAGGCGCCGAGCGCGGTCTTCGGCTACCGGGTCGATGTGCGCGCGGCCGGCGATGCCGGCTGGACCTCGCTGCAGGCGGTCACCTCGCCCGGTTTCGCGGTCGGCGGGGCCGCGATCCCCGCCTTCGATGCCGAGGGCATCGTCGAGGTCCACCCCATGACCGTCGCCGGGCAGTTCTGGCTGCCGGTGTTCTTCGCCCGCTGGGCCGGCGGCTCGCTGGTCGCCCCCGGCGATGACGAGGTGCTGCTGCGCGGGCCGGCACGAACCGCGGCCCTGCCCTATTCCGGCACCGGCGCCGGGGCGGTGCCGCTGCGCTATGGCCGCGACTATGAATTCCGGGTGCGGCTGGCCGATACCACCGGCGGCGGCCCGGCGGCGGATGCCGATCCGGTCAACCCGGCCGCGGCACCGGTGGCGCGCCAGGCCTTCCGCCGGATGATCCCGCCCGGCCCGGTGCGCAGCCGCGACCTGGACGGGGCCGGCGCCCACACGCCCCGGCATTTCCAGATCCACCGGCCGCGGATCGGCTATCCCCAGGCGGTGTTCACCGGCTTCCCCGGCGCTTTCGACCATCTGGCCGCGATCGGCCGCGCCAATCAGGGCCGGCCGCCGGCCGCCTGGGTGGTGCCGGATATGCCCGACCCCGATGCCGATCTGCTGGAGATCCGCGTCCTGGTCCAGGCGCCGCGCTTCGACCCGGCCGGCGGCGATGCCGGCTTCACCCTGCTGTACCGCACCACCCGCGCCTTCCCGGCGCTGGTCGATCCTGCCGCACCCGCGGTGCTGGACCTCACCCTCGACTGGGTGGATTGCGCGCGCCTTTCCGACATCGCCTGGCCGGTGGATGGCGGCCTGCCCGGCACCGGGCCGGTGGTGGTGCCGCGCGGCCGCAATGTCCGGGTGCTGGTGCGGGCGCTGGGCCGCGCGGATCCGGGCTATTTCGGGTCCGAGGCCGCGCGTCTGGGCAGCCCGGGAGAGCTGTGGCCGGGCACAGTGACGGTGCCGCTCTCGCCCGAACCGCCGCTGTTTGCGCCCACCACCGATCAGGAGCGTCTGGCCTCGGTCTTCCTGCAACCGGAAGTACCGCGCGCGGCCGAAACCGCGGTGGCGGCCGCCCAGCCGGGGGCCACGAAGCTGATGGTCACGCGGCTTGCCGCCGCAACCGGGCTGGTGGCAGAGGACGGCACGCTCTACGGGGTCCCCGGCCGGCGCACGGTTTTCGGCTGCGCCGGGCTGAAACATCACCTGGCGCCCGATGGCGGCGCGCTGACCCTGACCAGCCCGGTGGAACTGGAACAGGTCTGGCTGAACCTGGTGCGCCTCAGGCTGGATCGCGACTGGAGCTGGACGGGGTTGTCCAGCCCCGCCGTCACCGTCTCGCGGCGGGTGGAGCTGCTGCCGATCGGCCAGATCTCGACCCGGTCGCTCGGCAGCATATCGGTCGATCATGCGATCAAC
The DNA here is from genome assembly GCF_039634785.1 of Tistrella mobilis. Taxonomy (NCBI): domain Bacteria; kingdom Pseudomonadati; phylum Pseudomonadota; class Alphaproteobacteria; order Geminicoccales; family Geminicoccaceae; genus Tistrella; species Tistrella mobilis. The sequence continues at coordinate 2,680 of NZ_JBBIAB010000013.1, forward strand.
GGCCAGGCGCTCAGGGCCGCCCCCGACCGCGAGAGCCTGGATCTGGTCTTCCTCGACGCGCTGGAACCGCCCACCGGCCCCGACGGCCACCCTTACGAGGTCCGTCTGACCTATACGCTGACCGCGCGTTTCGACGATGGCGGCACGCAATCGGTGGAGGTGGAAACCCGGCTGCCGGTCGCAACCGCGCCCAAGGTGGCGCCGAAACTGGTCTCGGCCGGCCATGCCTTTTCCGACTACACCATCCTTGGCGATTACGAGGCGACCGGCCGGCGGCGGCGCATGCTCTGGCTGGAATTCGAACCCGACCCCGCCCGCGACCCGCGCGACATCATCTATGCCCGGGTGCTGCACCACACCCCGGATCCGATGCTGATGCCGGGCTGGGAACCGGCGGCCGACCCCGCCCCCTATGCCGGGCTCGACCTCGACCCCGAGGCGGTGCGGGTGATCCGCCCCGGCCAGGGCGACGACCATGCCGGGCTGAACGCCATGCAGCCCCTGATCAAGGCGGTGGACAGCGACGTGCATTACGCCCTGCCGCTGCCGGCCAATCTCTCCAGCCAGTCGCCGGAACTCTTCGGCTTCTTCACCTATGAATTCCGGGTCGGCCATCCGCAGGGCACCGAGGCGGCGCCCTTCTGGTCCACCGCCCAGGGCCGCTTCGGCCCGGCGCTGGTGATCGAGGGCGTGCAGCACCCGGCGCCCGATCTCGCCTGCGCCATCCGCCGCACCCGCGCCGGCATCACCGCCAGTGCGGGCTATGCGGTGGCGGTGCAGGATGGCCGGGTGATGCGCATCCAGCCGCCCAACACCGAAATCTGGTTCGTGCTCTACGGCCGGGTGATGCAGGCCGACGGCCAGAGCTGGCGCAACATCCAGCTCGACCTCCGCCGCGCCCAACCGGCCCCCCGCCGCCCGACCCAGGGCCGCCCCGGCCTCGGGCATCCTGGCGCCGGGAATCCTGGCCTCGGGCACCTCGGCACACACCACCTCGCCCCCACCGGCCACACCGCCTGGACCACCGCCGACATCGAAGCCCGCCTCGCCGCCTTCGGCTTCGACGACGCCACGCCGCTCACCGCACTCGCCATCGAACTCCTCCCCGAACCCAACGGCGCCTTCGACGCGCCGCTGGCGGGCGATCTGGGCCAGGTGAGGATCCTGCGCACCTCGCCGCTGGTGGCGGTGGGTGGGGCGTGTTGTCCGCCGGAGGTGTGATCCGGAAGATCACGTAGAAGAGCCACTTCGCTCGCGACACCACGGGGTTGGGTCACCCCTGGCTCTCACCGGGTCTTCCCCGCGACCGTCAAGGCACAACGCTCGGCACGGTCGCGGATCATGCCAGCACACTGCTCACTGGCCGGTCGGTCCAAGCCGGACGGCGCAAGGTCCTCTGCGACGACTGAACGGCTCCGCCCGCTTCGGCAGCGAGGCGGACAAGGGCGGCACCTCTGCATCGCCCAGCCACTCCGGCGCATATGCGAAGCCGAGTTCACCGTGCGGGTTCTGTGTCAGCTGGCCGACCAGGCGCCCGTCCCACCAGATATCGAGGGCGCGCGTCATGCCTTCCGCCCTCCGTTGGTATCGGGCGGCGGTGTGATAGCGAAGGAGCATCCAAGGGCCGCCAGGACCTGAAGCGTCTTGCCGATCTGCGCGGTCGGCTTGCCCGCTTCGAGATCGACGATGAAGCGCAAGCCGACCCCGGCTGCGCCCGCAAGCTCGTCCTGCCGCAGGCCTGCGGCCTTGCGGGTGGCGCGGACAATGTCGCCGATCTCGGCAGGGGTGAGCGTGCGTCTGGCCATGATCTTTCCCGATCGGGAAATTATGATCGAGCCCCGGAGATTGTCCATTAAAATTTCCCGATCGGGAAAGCACCTCGCGCGCATCATGGTGGCGAACCGTCTTAGAGAGACATAAAAGGCAACCGCGGTCTCGGCAAAAAAAGCCCCGACAGGCCCAAACCCGCCGGGGCAATCCTTCATCAAAGACGGCCGCCCTCACACCGCCGCAATCACCTTCTCCCGCGCCCAGAAACGCAGGTCGCGGCAGGTTTTCAGGAAGGCGGGGGCGTCCGAGGGGGTGGCCAGTTTCGCGAAGCCGGCGTCGCGTTTGGGGGGAGCCACGCCCGCTTCGGTCATCAGCGCGTCGGCGTCGGGGGCCCAGGCGATGAATTTGCGGTGGGCGTAGGCGTCGCCGATGAAGTCGAGCGCGGCCGGGTGGGTTTTCAGCCGGTCGGCGCCCTCGGCCGAGGTCAGGATGGCGACGGCGTCGTACAGCACCGAGGGGCCGCCGTCGATCTTCTGGGCCGCCGGCACCAGCATGCCGTCGCTGAGGGTGACGCCGGCGATTTCGGGGGCGATCACCTCGATCATCGCACCTTCGGCCGAGACCGCCTTTTCAAGCGCGGCATAAAGATCGGCATCGGCGCCGTCGGTCAGCAGCACGCCGAGCTTGCGGCCGCGGAAGCTGTTCGGGCCGTTCAGCACGATCGACAGCGCCGGCGAGGGCGGCAGGTCGGTGCGGGTCGGCTTCGCCGCCGGGGCCGGGTCGGGCATGTCGCGCACGCCCAGCCCCGCCGCCACGGCATCGGCCAGATCCTCGTGCACGTTCTGAAGATGCGACAGCATGCGCAGGCGGATATCGGGGCGTTCCACCTTGCTCAGCTCGAAGACCAGCGCATTCGCCATATGGGTGCGTTCCTCGGGCGTCTGGCTGATGTAGAACTGCCGCGCCTGGCTGTAATGATCGGCGAAGCTTTCGGGGCGCATGCGCAGCTTGTCGGGCTCGTGCTCGGTGACCCGCAGGCTGGAGAAGCCGGTTTTCGGGTCTTCGCGCGGCCCTTCATTCCAGGAATTGGGTTCGTAATTGGCGCGGCCCTTGCGCACCTCCATGCGCATATGCCCGTCCTGCTGGAAGTGATGCATGGGGCAGCGCGGCCGGTTGACCGGGATCTCGTTGAAATTGGGGCTGCCCAGCCGCTTCAGCTGCGTATCGAGATACGAGAAGTTCCGCCCCTGAAGCAGCGGGTCGTTGCTGAAATCGACCCCCGGAATGATGTTCTGGGTGCAGAAGGCGACCTGTTCGGTCTCGGCGAAGAAATTGTCGACCACGCGGTCGAGCACCAGCCGGCCCACCCGGCGCACCGGCACGATTTCTTCGGGGATGATCTTGGTCGAATCCAGAATGTCGAAATCGAAGGCCTGGGCGAAGCTTTCGTCGAACAGCTGAAGCCCCAGTTCCCATTCCGGCGCGTCGCCCTTGGTGATCGCATCCCAGAGATCGCGGCGGTGGAAATCCGGATCGGCGCCGTTGATCTTCACCGCCTCGTTCCACACCACCGACTGCATGCCGAGCTTGGGCTTCCAGTGGAACTTCACGAAGGTCGATTTGCCGTCGGCATTGACCAGACGGAAACTGTGCACGCCGAAGCCTTCCATGAAGCGGAAGGAGCGCGGGATCGCCCGGTCCGACATGATCCACATGACCATGTGCATGCTCTCGGGCGTCAGCGAGATGAAGTCCCAGAAATTGTCATGCGCCGTCTGCGCCTGGGGGAAGCCGCGATCGGGTTCCTGCTTGGCGGCATGGATCAGGTCGGGGAACTTGATCGCGTCCTGAATGAAGAAGACCGGGATATTGTTGCCGACGATGTCCCAGTTGCCGGCCCCGGTGTAAAGCTTCACCGCAAAGCCGCGCACATCGCGCGCCAGATCGAACGAGCCCTTATTGCCGGCGACCGTGGAGAAGCGCACGAAGGCTTCGGTGCGCCGTCCCGCTTCCTGAAACGGATCGGCGGTGGTGATGTCGGCGAGCGATTCATATGCCTCGAAGAAGCCGTGCGCGCCCATGCCGCGGGCATGCACCACCCGTTCCGGGATCCGCTCGTGATCGAAATGGAAGATCTTGTCGCGGAAATGCACATCCTCCATCAGGGTCGGCCCGCGCGGGCCGATCTTCAGCGAGGACTGATCATCGGCGACCGGCATGCCGTGCGAGGTGGTGAGCACCGGCGTATCGCCGCCGGCGGTCTGGTGCAATTCCCCGCCAGGGCCGCGCAGCGCCTCCTGGTCGTGGATCTTCACGGGCGTGCGGGCATCGGGATCGGTGGTATTGGCCATCTGGTCGGGGCTCCGCTGGCGGGATCAGGCGATCCGGGGCTGGCTGAGTGAAGGGGGCAAAGAGAGGGAGGGCGGGCGGCCCGGCCGGGGAGGCGGGGCGGAGCGGCCGGGCCGCCCGCCGACGGGGGCAGGGCTCAGCGCCCGCCGCCGCCATTTCCGGCCGAGCCGTGCCCGGCGCGGCTCTGGTTGTGCGCACCGCCCGGGACGACCACGCCGGTCATCGCGGTGCCGGTGGAGTCCGGCGAATAGCCGAGAGCGCTGTCGGCCAGCGACAGCACGCCGACCAGCCGGTCCTGCCGGTTCATCACCGGGATGCGGCGGACCTGAATGTCGCCCATGTTCTGGACGACATGCTCCACATCCTCGTCCTCGTAGCAGTATTTCACGTCGCGGGTCATGACCTCGGCGACCTTGGCGGACCCGTCGCGGCCGGCACCGACGCCGCGAATCGCGATGTCGCGATCGGTCACCGCGCCGACCAGACGGTCGTTCTCGCCGACCGGCATATAGCCGATGTCGCAATCCGCCATCCGCTCCGCCACCGCCCGCAGGCTTTCATTCGGCGTGGCAAGCTGGATGTTGCGGTTCATGAGTTCCTGGACCTGCATGTCTCGATACTCCGTCACGGTGCCCGGCCGGAAAGACGGGGGCCGGGCCAGGGTGTGTCGGGGATCCGGGTGCGTCGGGATCTGGGCGCTCAACGCGCCCCGGCGGCGATGGTTCCGGAACGGATCGCGCGGAGAGGCGATTGAGGGGCCGTATCCCCAAGGAGCCCGCCATGCCCGCCCCCTCTCTCGACGACCACCCCGACAGCCAGACGGCCATCCGCTCGCTCGACGAGGCCCGCCGGCAGGCGGAAGGCTGCCGGCGCTGCGATCTCTGGGCCAATGCCACCCGCACCGTGTTCGGCGAGGGCCCGCCATCGGTGGAAGGGGTGACGGGGGAAGGGGTGACGGCGGAAGGGGTGACGGGGGAAGGGGCGGCGGGGGGCCCCCGGCTGATGCTGGTCGGCGAACAGCCCGGCGATCGCGAAGACCGGGCCGGTCATCCCTTCGTCGGCCCGGCGGGCGCGGTTCTGGACCGGGCGCTGGCCGAGGCGGGCATCGATCGGGCGCGGGTCTATGTCACCAACGCGGTCAAGCACTTCAAGAACGAGCCCAGGGGTAAGCGCCGGCTGCACAGGCGCCCGGATGCCGGCGAAATCGACCGCTGCCGCTGGTGGCTGGAGCTGGAACGCCGCTTCGTGCGCCCGCAGGTGATCGTTGCGCTGGGGGCAAGCGCCGCCCGGGCGCTCACCGGCCATGCGGTCACCATCTCGCGGGTCCGCCGCCGGGTGCTGGCCCTGGGCGAGGCCGGGGTCGCACCGGCGGCCCGACTGCTGGTCACCACCCACCCCTCCTGCATCCTCCGCCAGCGCGACGACGCCGCCCGCCGGCGGATTTTCGAGGCGGTGATCACCGATCTGGTTCTGGCCGCCCGCCAGACATGAGGCCCGGCTTGCCGGTGCACATGCCGGATCTCTGATGCGCAGTGTGCAACGATCTTTGAAGGTGGACCTCTCAGGCATCAATGAACGTCCATAAAGCCGCCGGGATGACTTGCAGGTGACACAACCTGCACTCTACTCTGCTCGAAAATCAGGGTCATGCCGGCGGTCGAACCGGCAGGCCCGGGGTAGTCGGGCAGCGGGAGGCTATCGTGAGCGTGATCGGTCGGGCAGGTCCGGGCGGGCGGCAGGATGCGGCGGCAGAGACCATCGCAGAGGCCGCACCTATATCACCGCTGCCGCTGTCGGGTGCGCAGGCCGGGATCTGGGCCGATCTGACGTCGGGCGGGGTCGGCCCTGCCGGCTACAACATCGCCGACCGGATCGATCTGGACGGGCCGCTCGACCCCGCGGCACTCTGCACCGCCATCCGGCTGACCGATCAGGCGACAGAGGCGGTGCGGCTGCGCTTCATGGTCGACGAGAGCGGCACCCCCTGGCAGTGGCTCGCCGATGCGCCGGGCCGGTTCGATTTTGCCCGCATCGACCTCTCGGACGCCGACGACCCCGAACTGCTCGCCCAAGAGGCCTTCGAAGCGCTGCAGGCCCGCCCCTTCGACACCGCCCACGGGCCGCTCTGCCGCCATCAGCTGCTGCGGCTGGCGCCCGACCGCCATCGCTGGATCCGCTGCTATCATCACCTGATCGTGGACGGTCAGGCGGGCATCATTCTGGCCGGCACCGTGGGGCGGATCTACACCGCCCTCGTCCGCGGCGACGCCCTGCCCGACCGGGATCTGCCGGCCTTCACCGACCATCTGGCGCGCGAAGCCGCCCATGTCGCCGGCCCGGGTGCCCGGGCCGATGCCGCCTGGTGGCGCAGCCGTCTGGACGGGCTGCCGGCCACGGCCGGCTTCCGGCCGGCCTCCACCGCCTCCGCCCGCTTCGACGGGCGGACCGGATCGGTGACCCGCCCGCTCGGCGCGGCGCGGCTGGCGGCGATGGACCAGGTGGCGCGCAGGCATGGCCTCGGCTCGCGCAGCAGCCTGGCGCTGGCGCTGTTTCTGGTGCTGCTGGGCCGGGTGGCCGGCACCGACACGCCCGTCTGCAACGTGCCGCTCGGCAATCGCATGGGGCGCGCGGAGCGGCGCACCCCGGGCGAATTCGCCTATACCGTCCCGACCGGCACCCGGATCGACGGCACCGAAAGCCTGGCCGGGCTTGCCCGGCGGATCGGTGCCATGACCCGCCGCGACCTCCGGCACATGCGCCTCGCACCCATGCGCTGGCCCGAGGCCGGCTTCTTCCCCGACAGGCCGGCCAGCCGCGGCGCGATGTTCAATGCCATGGACCTGCCCGCGACCTATGGCTTCGACGGGTTGCAGGTGCGGGTGGCGGACTCGATCTTCGGCGAGTTGCACGACGTGATGGCCTGTCTGCGGACCTACGGCGCCGCCGATGCCTCGGACATGCAGTGGAGCTTCCCGCCCGCCCGCATCGACCGGGCCCGGGTGGAAAGGCTGGCCGCCGCCTTCGACACCATGCTCGATGCCGCCCTCGCCGATCCGACGCAGCCGGTGGATCACCTGCCGGCGGGCGATCTGCCGTCACCCGTCGACACCGCCGGGCCGGTCCCGCCGCAGCCGGCGACGGCGCTGATCGACACCGCCACGCGCACGGCGCTTGAAGCCGAAGTCACCCGGCTGTTCGCCGACCTGCTGGATGCCCCGGGGCTCGGCGCCGACGACGATCTCACCGCCCACGGCCTGCACTCCCTGCGCGCGATCCGCGCGGTGGCGCCGATCAGCCGGCTGATCGGACGCGAGGTGACGGTGGCCGACATCCTGGATCATCCCTCGGCCGCGGCCCTGGTCGGCCATCTGTTCGGCCATCTCTCGGGGCCGCTTGAGACGGCGGCAGCGGCGGAAGAAATCCGACATACACAGGTTGCAGCATCTACGGAAACAACCTCTTTCCGGTTGCCGGCCCGGCTGGAGGGGCAATGGCTTGCCCGACGCGATGCCGGGCCCGGCACCAGCTATTCCATCGGGGTGATCTGCGACCTGCCGGCCGGGACCACGGCAGCGGCCCTTGAACAGGCCCTGCACCGGCTGCTCGACCGGCATCCGGCCCTGCGCTCGACCTTCGCCGAGGATGCCGGCGGCCAGGTCGTGCAGCGGGTCGGGCCGGTGCCGCCGATCCGGCTGGCCGGCTATGACGATGCGGCGGAAATGCTGGCGCCCTTCGACCCGGCGACCGGGCCGCTGATCCGCTTCGGCTGGGAGGCGGACCAGCCCGAGCGGTTGCGGGTGGTGGCCGATCATCTGGTCTTCGACGGCGAAAGCCGGGCGGTGTTCCAGCGGCAGTTGACCGCCCTGCTGACCGGGCAGCCCCTGCCGCCGCCGGCACCGGCCGATCCCGGTGCGCTCGACGCCGCGACAGAGGCGGCGGCGCGCGCCTTCTGGGCCCCGCGCCTCGCCCGGCTGCCCGAACGGGCCCTTGCCGCCGAACCCGATCCGGTCCCGCCGGGGGATGGCCGCCGGGCGATGATCCGGCTGGCGCCGGAAACCGCCCGGGCGCTGCACGGCCTGACCGGCCGGGGCGCCACGCCGACGGCGGTCTGGATCGCGATTGCAACCACAGCCCTGTGGCGAATTCTTGAAGACACGGAAAGGTTGTCGGTCGGCGTCACCTTTGCCGGGCGCGGTCGCCGCGACACCACCGATGCCATCGGGTGTTTTGTGAATTTGCTTCCTGTGGTTGTTGAACCGACCGCAGACGAGGCCCTGCCCCAGCTGGCCCGGCGGATCGGCCGCGACATTTCTCAGGTGCTGACCGTCCAGGATTATCCGCTCTCCCGGCTGTCGGCAGACTGGGCGCGCGCGGTGCCCGGCCGCGGGCCCGAACCGATCGATGTGGTCTGCACGCTGGAAAACGACCTCTCGGCGCTGGAAGCCGCCGATATCTCTTTCGCCACCGGCAAATTCCCGCTGCTGATCGGGCTGATGTGGCAGGGCGATGCGGCCGCGCTCAACATCGAATACGACCCGGCCCGCTTCGGCAGCGCCTGGATCGGCCGGCTGCAGACGATGATCACCCGGCTGATTGCCGCCGCTGCCGCCGATCCGTCGACCCCGGTGGACCGGCTGGACCTGCTGGGTGCCGAGGATCGCGCGGTCATCGCCGCCGCGAACGCAACCGACTTCGCCTGGCCGCGCGATACCGGCCTTGGGCAGCAGCTGGACCAGGTGCTGCGGGCCGATCCGGACCGCATCGTCCTCACCGAGGATACCGGTACCCTGGCCGCCGGAGATCTGCGCGCCCGGCTGGGTGGGGTTGCGGCAGCCCTTGCCGCCGCAGGTGTGCGGCCCGGCGCACCGGTGGCGCTGGCGGTGGAACGCGACGCCGACGGTCTCATCGCGCTGATGGGCATCATCTGGGCCGGCAACGCCTTCCTGCCGCTCGCCGCCACCTTCCCGGTGGCAACAGCGCGGGAGCTGCTGGCCGCCGCCGGCTGCACGGTGCTGGTGGCGGATGGTCCGGGCCTGGCCCGCTGGGCCGACCTCGCCCCCGACATCACGCTGATCCCGCTGCCGACCGGCCGGGCCGACCTCGCCCCCGCGCCACGCGGCCCCGAAGATCCCGCCTGCCTGCTCTATACCTCGGGCTCGACCGGCCTGCCCAAGGGCGTGGTGGTGCCGCATCGCGCGATCCTGCGTCTGGCCTATGGCGGCCTCTGCCCGCCCGGGGGCTGCATGGCCCAGGCGGCGCCCATGGCCTTTGATGCGATCAGCCTGGAACTCTGGGCGCCGCTGCTCAATCACGGCCGGGTGCGGGTGCTGCCGGCGACCACCATGTTCGATCCGCCGCTGCTGGAACGCACGATCCGCGATGACGGCATCGATACGATGTGGATCACCGCCAGCCTGTTCAACCAGATCGTCGACGAACGGCCCGGCACCTTCGCCGGCCTTAAAAGGCTGATGACCGGCGGCGAGGTGATCAGCCCCGATCATGTCCGCCGGGTGATGGCCGCCTGCCCGGGGCTTGCGCTCTACAACGGCTATGGCCCCACCGAGAACGGCACCTTCACCACCATCCACCGGATCACCGCCGCCGATCTGGAGGGCGGCCCGGTGCCCATCGGCCGGCCGGTTCCCGGCACGCGGGTGCATATCGTCGACGGTCGCGGCCAGCCGCTTGCGATCGGCATCTGGGGCGAGCTGGTCACAGCCGGTGACGGGCTGGCCACCGGCTATGCCGGCCGACCGGATCTGACGGCGAAATCCTTCGTCACCCTGAGCGGCGTGGACGAGCCGCTCGTCTATCGCACCGGCGACCGGGCGCGCTGGCGGGCGGACGGCACGATCGATTTCGGCGGCCGGCGCGACGGTCAGCTGAAGATCCGCGGCCAGCGGATCGAAACCGCGGCGGTGGAGGCGATCCTGACCGCACAGCCGGGCGTGCGGGATGCGGTGGTGGTGGGCGTGGGCCAGGGTGCCGATCAGGTCCTGGCGGCGCTGATCGCGGCAGACACCGCCGACGAGCCCGGCTGGCGCGCGGCCATCGCTGCACGGCTGCCGGCCTATATGGTTCCCGAACGCTTCCGGCTGGTCGACCGGCTGCCGGTCAATGCCAACGGCAAGGCCGATCGCCGGCAGGCGGCCGGGATGCTGTCCGAAGCCAACGCCGTCATCAGCGCGCCCGCCGCCACGACGACCGGCTTCACGGGGGCGGTGACCGGCGCCTTCGAAAGCCTGTTCCCCGGGGCCCGGATCGATGGCGATACCGATTTCTTCGATCTGGGCGGCCACAGCCTGGCCGCCATGCGGCTGTCCGCCCTGCTTCAGGCATCGACCGGCCGGCGCCCCGGGCTGGCGCAGATCATGGCGGCGCGCAGCGTGCGCGCGATCGCGGCCCTGCTCGACCGCCTGCCCGCCGAGGTGGTGGAACCGGCCATCCCCCGCGCCGCCGGCCAGGAGCACCCGCTCTCCCCCGGGCAGCTGCGGCTTTGGGTGCTGCACCGGCTGTATCCCCGGCTTGCGACCTATTCGGTGCCGATGCTGCTGGCGCTGGACGGCCCTCTCGACCCCGATGCGCTGGATCGGGCGCTGGTCGGTCTGGAAACCCGCCATCACGCCCTGCGCACCCGCTTCGTCGCCCGCCCGAATGATGGCGATGGCGTGCGGCAGATCGTGGCGCCGCCGGGTGCCCTGACCGCCCGCCGGCTCCACCTGGATGCGGCCGCAGCCGATCAGGCGATCGCCCGCGAAATTGCGCGGCCCTTCGATCTGGCCACCGAACCGCTGGCCCGCGCGGTGCTGATCCGCATCGACGAGCACCACCACCGCCTGCTGCTGGTCCTGCACCATGCCATCGCCGACGGCTGGTCGCTGCCGGTGCTGCTGCGCGATCTGGGCCGGCTTTATGCCGGCGCGGTGGACGGCCGGCCGGACGATCTGCCGCCGCCCGCCCGCCAGTTCGCCGATATCGCCGTCTGGCAGCGGGCGCGCGCCGCCGGCGCCCGGGGCCGCGCCCTGATCGACCGCTGGCGCAGCCGGCTGACGCCGCCGCCCCAGCCGCTCCGCCTGCCGGCCGACCATCCGCGCCCGGCGGTGCGCAATTTCGCCGGCGAGATTCTGAGCCTGACCCTGCCCATGGCCGCCACCGCCGCGGTCGACCGCATGGCCGCGGCCGCCGGGGTGACGCCGTTCACCGTGCTGACCGCCCTGTTGCAGGCCCTGCTGCACCGGCTGACCGGCGCCCGCGACATCGCCCTCGGCCTGCTGGTCGCCGGCCGCGGCGCGCCGGTGCCGGACGATCTGGTCGGCTTTCTGGTCAACACCGTCGTGCTGCGCCAGTCGGTCGATCCGGCCGCCCGCTTCGCCGATCATCTGGCGATCACCACCGACCGGCTGGCCGAAGCGGTGGCCGATCAGGATGCCCCCTTCGAAGCGGTGCTGCAGGCGCTGGGCACCGATCGCGACCCGGCGCGCAACCCGCTCTTCGACGTGCTGGTCACCTGGCAGGACGACATGCCGGCCATGCCGGCGATGGCCGGGCTGACGGTCAGGCCGCTGGACTGCGTGCTGCCCTTCGCCAAATTCGACCTCTCCTTCCATTTCCAGCGCGATGGCGGCCGGATCCGCCTGCATCTGGAATATGCGACCGAGCTGTTCGAAGCGGCGACCGCCCGCCGGCTGGCCGACCGTCTGGCGGTGCTGGCCACCACGCCCGGCCTGGAGGGCGGCCCGCTCGGCGCATTGCCGCTGATGACCGATGCCGACCGGGCGGCGCTGGCCCGCTGGAACGACACGGCATGCGCCTTCGATATCGCCCGGCCCCTGCCGCAGCGGCGCCATGCCGGCGACCCCGCCGCCCCGGCCCTGATGGCGCCCGGCCTCACCCTCGACAATCAGGGCCTCGACCGCCGCGTGGGCGGGCTGGCCCGCCGGCTGCTGGCGGCGGGCGTGCAGCCGGGCGATGTGGTGGCCCTGGCCCTGCCGCGCAGCCCCGATCTGCTGATCGCGGTGCATGCCGTGCTCGCCGCCGGTGCCGCCTGGTGCCCGCTCGGCCCCGACCTGCCGCCGCAGCGCCGGGCGCATATGATCGAGGATCTGGGCGACCCCTGGTTCCTGAGCGATACCGCGCACGCCGCGGGCCTGCCGGCCGCCCGGCTGATCCTGACCGGCAGCGACCTCGCCGATCTGCCGGTCGTGCCGGCGGGGCCGGACGATCTCGCCTATGTCCTCTTCACCTCGGGCTCGACCGGCCGGCCCAAGGGGGTGGAGATCACCCGGGGCGCGCTCGCCAACCGCATCCTGTGGATGCAGCAGACCTTCCCCATCGGCCCGGCTTCCATCGGTGCTGGGGACGTGATCCTGCAGAAGACCCCGGCCGGTTTCGACGTCTCGGTCTGGGAACTGGTCTGGTGGGCCTGGACCGGTGCCGCCGTCGCCGTGCCGCCGCCGGGCATCGAGCGCGACCCCCAGGCGCTGGCGGCGGCGATCCGCGAGCATCGCGTCACCGTGATCCATTTCGTGCCGGCCATGCTGCGCGCCTTCCTGGATGCGCTGGACGACGGCCGGATCGATGGGGCCCACCTTGCCACGCTGCGCCTGGTCTTCGCCAGCGGCGAGGCGCTGGATGCCGCCACCGCCGCCCGCTTCGACCGGCTGCTTCATGCCCGCTTCGGCACGGCGCTGCACAATCTCTACGGGCCGACCGAGGCCACCGTCGACGTCACCTGGCAGCCCTGCACGCCCTGGGATCCGGCGGCGAAAACGGTGCCGATCGGCCGCCCGGTCGCCAATACCCGGGTGCTGATCCTGGACCGCGCCGGCCGCGACCTGCCGCCCGGAGTGGCGGGCGAAATCGTGCTCGCCGGCCCCCAGGTCGCCCGCGGCTATCGCGGCCGGCCGGATCTGACCGCAGACCGCTTCCGCCCCGATCCCGACGTCGCGGGCGCCAGGGTCTATCACACCGGCGATCTGGGCCGGTGGACGGCCGACGGCGTGGTCGAGTATCTGGGCCGGATCGACGATCAGGTGAAGATCGGCGGCGTGCGGCTGGAACCGGCCGAGGTCGAAGCCGCGCTCGATGCCTGCCCGGGCGTGGTACGCGGCCTGGTGCGGGTCGGCCGGCGCGACGGCCTGGCCGAGCTGGAAGCCTGGGTGATGGGCGCAGCCGACCTGACGCCCACGGGGCTGCGCGCGGCGCTTGCCGACCGGCTGCCGGCGGCGATGATCCCGACCCGCTGGTTCCGGATCGATCAGGTGCCGCTGTCGCCCAACGGCAAGGTCGACCGCAAGGCGCTGGCGGGCGTGCCGCTGGCAGGCCGCCCGGCCGTGGCCGCCGCCCCCACGGGCCATCCGGCCGAGGCCGAGATCGCCCGGATCTGGCGCGAGGTGCTGCCGCCGGAAGCCGTGTTCGGCCCCGAGGACGGGTTTTTCGAAGCGGGCGGCAGTTCGCTGATGCTGCTGCGGCTGCACGACCGGCTGGAGGCGCGCTGGCCCGGCCGGTTCAGCCTGGCCGGCCTGTTCGCCGCATCGACCGTGGCCGCCCAGGCCGCCCTGCTGGATGACGGCGACACCGCCGCCGGCACCGCCGCAACCGCCGCAACCGATGGCGCGATCGCCATCATCGGCATCGGCCTGCGTGTCGCCGGCGCCGAGGATCTGGCCGGCTTCTGGCGGGATGTCGCCGCCGGTGCCGACCGGGTCGGGCCACCTGCCGCCGCACGGCTCGGCAGCGCCCGCCATATCGCCGCCGCTGCCGGCATCGCCATGCCGGCCACGCCGCGCGACGCCGCCTGGCTGGACGATATCGACGGTTTCGATGCCCGCCGCTTCCGCTTCTCCCCCGCCGACGCCGCCCTGCTCGATCCCGAACAGCGGCTGTTCCTGGAAACCGCGCACCGGGCGCTGGAAGATGCCGGGCTGGGCGGCACGGGGCTGAAGGGCGCCCGGGTCGCGGTCCATGTCGGCGGCAATGCCAACCCGCTGCACCGCCAGGCGCTGCGCCATCTGTCGGGCGCGCGGCTGGAACAGGCCTTCGCGCTGAACGTGCCGTCGAACATCGCGACCCGTCTGGGTTTCCTGAACGACTGGCACGGCCCCGCCAGCCTGGTCGACACCGCCTGTTCCTCAGGGCTGGTGGCGGTGGATGCCGCCTGCCGCGATCTCGTCCGCGGCACGGCCGATCTTGCGATCGCGGGCGCCGCCCGGCTGATCCTGGTGCCGCAGGGCGATGACCAGCGCATGACCATCGAAAGCAGCACCGGCCGCACCCATGCCTTTGCCGAAGGCGCCGACGGCACCGGCGCCGGCGAGGGCGCGATCGCCCTGGTGCTGAAGCCGCTGGCCCGGGCGCTGGCCGATGGCGACCCGGTGCATGGGGTGATCCTGGCCACCGCCGTCAACCAGGACGGCGCCTCCAGCGGTGCCGCCGCCCCCAACCCGATCGCCCAGGCCGATGTGATCCGCACCGCCTGGGACCGGGCGGGCGTGCCCTTCGCCAGCGTTTCCTACATCGAAGCCCATGGCACCGGCACCCGGCTGGGCGACCCGATCGAAATCGAGGGGCTGACCCGGGCGGCCGGACCCGTCGCCTTCGCCGCGCCGGCGATGATCGGCTCGGGGAAGGGCAATTACGGCCATCTGGACAATGTCGCCGGCGCGCTCGGCCTGGTGCGTGCGGTGGCGGCCCTTGCCCACGACACCGCACCGCCGCAGCCCTTTTTCGACCGGCCCAACCCGGCGATCGATTTCGCCCGGGCGCCGGTCAGGGTCGCCGCCCGCGCCACCCGCCTGCCCGATCGCGGCACCCCGCGCCGCGCCGGGGTCAGCTCTTTCGGCCTCAGCGGCATCAATGCCCATGCGGTGATCGAAGCCGCCCCGCCCCGGCCGGCGGCGGCCATGGATCCGGATGGCCATGCGGTCATCACGCTCTCGGCCGGCGACCGTGCGGCGCTCGGCCGCTATGCCCGCATGATGCACGATCGCATCTCGGCCGATGCCGGGCTCGATCTCGCCGGCATCGCCTGCACGCTGGCCCGGGGCCGCAGCCATCTGGGCCGGCGCTTCGCGGTCGCCGTGCCCGACCGGGCGGCGCTGCTGGCGGCGCTCGACCGGCTGGCCCGGGGCGATGATCGGAACACCGCCGAGGTCGCGACCGGCCGCAACATCCGCCACCAGACCGTCGCCGCCTGGCATGCCGATCCGGCCGCGGCCGATGCCGCCGCCCGCGCGGTTCTGGATGGTGCCGTGCCGGTCTGGCCCGACGATCTGCCCGCCCGCCGCCACCACCTGCCGCCGGCGCCGTTCAGCCGCACCCCCTGCCGGCTCGATCTACCCGTTACAGATGTAAATAGTGCGGTTAATGCCACTTATGATCCGGTCTGGGCCACCTTCCCCGGCGGCCGGGCGCTGGCCCTGCCGCTGGCCGATCCGGCGTTCTGGCCGGTGGCGGAGCACCGCCTGGCCGGCCGGCCGACCCTTGTCGGCATGGCGATCCCGGCGCTGGTCGCCGCCGATCGCGGCGCGGGCTTCGTGCTGCGCAACCTGGTCTGGCGCCGCCCGCTCCATGCCGGATCGGGCGAGGCGAGCCTGGTGATCGCCCGCGACGGCAGCGTCACCGCCGGCCATGCCACGGCGGACGGCGGCTGGGCGGTTGCGGCCGAGGCCCGGCTTGAGACCTCGTCCGCACCGGATCCCTCGGCCGTGGACCTGTCGACCGACGGCCTGATCGCCCTCGACCTCGCCCCCTTCGACGGGGCGGAGGGGGTGATGCAGGTGGGCCCGCGCTGGGATTGCCGGCAGGCGATCTGGCTGGCGCCCGATCGGCGCCGCGCCGTCGCCCGGCTGGCCCTGCCCGCCGCGGCCGCCGCCGATCGCCGGCTCTGGCCCTGGCATCCGGCCCTGCTCGACATCGCCGCCAGCCTGCTCGCGGGGGCAGGAGAGGTCCCGCGTGAGGTGGCGGCCATCCGCGTCCTGGCGCCCCTGCCCGACACCGTGATGGCCCGCGCCGACCGCCGGCCCGACGGGCTGGTCGACATCCGCCTGGCCGACGCGGCCGGCCGGCTGTGCCTGCTGATCGAGGGCCTGCGCTTCGTGGCGGCAGACGGCCGGGCGGCGCCCGAGCTTCTGGCGCCGGTCTGGGGTCCCGCCCCCCTGCACCCGGCCCCCCTGCCGGCCGACAGCCGCCTTGTCCGCAACGCCGACGATCTGGCGGCGGCTCCGGCCGATGCCGCGCTGATCCTGCAGCTGCCGACCGGCCCCGATCTCGCCCGCCGGACCGCCGATCTGCTGAAGATCGCGCTCGCCCGCCCGGGCACCAGGCGGATCGCCGTCACCGGTGCCGGCACCGCAACCGATCCCGACCGCGCCGCCGCCGCCGGGGTGGTGATCGCCGCCGCCCATGAAACCCGGCATCAGGATCTGCGCTATCTGGACGTGGCCGATGATGCCGCCGCGGCTGCGGTCGCCGCCGAATGGGCGGCGGCGGCGGTGCCGGAGCGCTTCAGCCTCTGGCGCGACGGTCTGCGCCATATCCGCCGCCTGGACCCGATCGCCGCCGATGGGGCACCCGCCTGGCCCGATCACGGCGTGGCGGTGGTGACCGGCGGCACCGGCGGTTTCGCGGCCGCCCTTGCCGAAGCGCTCAGCCATGGCGGGCGGGTGGCCCTTGCCCTGCTTGCCCGCCGCGCCACCGCCGATGACATGCTCGCCGCCGCCATCGCCCGGATCGAGGCCCGCGGCGGCCGCGTGCGGCTGTTTGCGACCGACATCACCGACCAGGCGGCCCTTGCCGAAACGCTCGCCCGGGTGCGCGCCGATCTGGGGCCGATCACCGCCGTGGTGCACATGGCGGGCATCGCCGACGGCGCCATGCTGGCGGTGCGCGACATGGCCGGATTCGACGCGGTCATGGCGCCCAAGATCCAGGGCGCGCGCAATCTCGACGCGCTCACCCGCGAAGACCCGGTCACCGCCTTCGTGGTCTTCGCCAGCCTGACCGGGCTGGTGGGGGCCGCCGGCCACACCGCCTATGCGGCGGCCAATGCCTGGCTCGACGGGTTCGCCCGCCGCCGCCGGGCCGCCGGCCTGCCGGCGCTGGCCATCGACTGGTGCGCGCTTGCCGATCAGGGCATGGCCGCACGCGCCGGGGCCGATCGCGCGGCCGGCGCGCCGGTGATCTTCCCCGCCCAGGCGGTCGGCGCCATGACCGGCGCGCTCTCCACCGGCGCCGCCCAGGTGGTGGTGCTGCCGGCGGGGCTTGCCGCAACGCTGACGGCGCCCCAGCCCGCCCCTCAACCCCAGCCAGAACCGGCATCCAGGCCCGAACCCGCCGACCTCGCCACCCGCATCGCCCGCATCTGGGCCGAGGTGCTGGGCCACGACAGCGTCGGCCCCGACGACGATTTCTTCGACCTCGGCGGCGATTCGCTCGCGGGCCTCGACATCGCCGAGCGGTTGACGGCGGAAACCGGCCAGCCGGTCACCCTGCAACTGTTGTTCGACCACACCACCCCGCGCGCGCTTGCGGCACTTCTGGCGCCCGAGGCCGCCCCCACCACCATCCCCGCTCCCAACCTGGCCCACCAGATCGCCGCGATCTGGGCCGAGGTGCTGGGCCACGACACCGTGGGCATCACCGATGATTTCTTCGATCTGGGCGGCGATTCGCTCTCGGGCATGGAAATCGCCGATCTGATCGCCGCCAGGCTGGGGCTGGCCGCCACGCTCACCGTGCTGTTCGACCACACGACCCCCGCCGCGCTGGCTGCCGCCCTGGCGCCCGCCGCCACCACGCCCGAACGGCAACCGGCTCCCCCCGAACCCGTCCTGGCCGATCCCCGCAAGGCGCCGGCCGGTCTGGACAGCTGGCCGCTCGCCTGGGAACAGCGCGCGGTGGTAGAGACCGAGGCGCTGGCCGGCATGGGCACCGCCTTCAACCTGCCCCATGAAATCGACCTGCCCGGCGATGTCGATCTGTCCCGGCTGCGGGATGCGGTGGCGGCGCTGGTCCGGCGGCATGCGGCGCTGCGCACCGGTATCCTCCGCACGACCGATACCCTCCGCACGACCGATACCCTCCGCACGACCGGCGGGCAGGATGGCGACGACTGGCGGATGGTGCCGGTCGATCCCGCCGCCGCGACCCCGGCCCTCGACATCCAGCCGATGGCCGCGGCCGCCGGCACGGCCCCCGCAGCCCCGGTCCGGCCCTTCGCGCCCGATGGCGGGCCGCTCGCCCGCTGGTCGCTGCATCGCGACCCGGCCGGCCGGCTGGTGCTGGCCTTCGACATCCATCACAGCATGTCCGATGCCCAGGGCGTCGAGATCCTGTTGACGGAACTGGGCGCGCTCTATCAGGGCCAGACCCTGCCGCCGGTCCGGGTGGATCTGCGCGATTACGGCTGGTGGTCGGCCAGGCACGGCGATGCGGCGCTCCGCGACGCGCGGGCCTGGTGGGAGGGGATCTTCCCTGCCACCCCCCATGGGCGCGACCTGCCCCGGCTCGACCTGCCGGCCGATCGGCCGCGGCCGCCGGTGCATGGCCATGATGCCGCAGCAACCGGCTTCGAGCTGCCGGCGGCGCTCTCGCGCGACATCCGCGATCTGGCGTCCCGCCGACGCACGACCCCCTTCACCGTGCTGCTGGCCGGCTGGGCAATTCTGCTCTCCCGGCTGGCGGGGCATGACGACATCACCGTGGCGCTGCCGGTCAACACCCGCGCCGCCGCCGGTTTCGACGGCGTGGTCGGCATGCATGCCGCCCTGGTGCCGGTGCGGATGCGCGTGCCCGCCGATGGCAGCGCCGCCGCCCTGCTCGCCCATATCCGCGACCGCCAGGCCGGCGCGCTCAGCCATCACGCCCTGTCGCTCGGCCGGATGCTGGCCGAATTCCAGGCCCCGGCGATGCCGGAACGCAGCCCCCTCTCGGAAGTCTCGATCTCGTATATGAACCATGCCGCAACCGCGGCGGGCGCGCTGGACGGCAGCGGCTTCCGCCTGCGCGGCGTGCCCCGCGCCGACGGCAAGAACGATCTGTCGGTGTTCATCGCCGATCGGGGCGAAGGCTTCGGCCTGGTGCTGGAATACGACACCGGCCTGTTCGATGCCGCCCGGATCGAGGCCTTCGGCCCGATGCTGACCCGGATCCTGGCCGGGCTGACCGCCGATCCCGACCGGCCGGTCGGCCGGCTGCCGCTGCTCGACGATGCGACGCTGGGCCTGCTGGCGGCGCGCGAGGCGGCAGAGGGGCTGTCGGTGCTGGACGATCGGGGCCAACCCGTCCCGCCCGGGGTCTGGGGCCATCTGCACCGGCTGACCGATGACGGCTGGCAGCCCACCGGCAGCAGGGCGCGCTGGCGGCCCGATCTGGCCGGGATCGAGACCGGCGGGCGGATCGATCGCCTGACCCGCTGGCAGGGCCATCTGCTCGACCCGGCGCTGATCGAGGCGCAGCTTTCAGGCCTGCCGGGCGTGGGCGCCCTGCGCATCCTGCCCCGCCCGGACATGCTGGTCGCCGCGATCACCGGCACCGCGCCCGATGCGACCCGCCCCGATGCGACCCGGCTGCGCCGCGCCGCCGGGGCGATCCTGCCGCCGGCCCTGGTGCCCGGCGCCTGGTATCTGCTCGACAGCCTGCCTGACGACGACACCACGCTCGCCGCCCTGATCGCCGCCACCCCGCCGCTGGCCGATCCGGCCCCTGGCGCCACCGGCCCCGGCCATCTCGCCACCGTTCTGGGCGTGGTGTCCGCGGTTCTGGGCCGGCCGGTGACCGATCCGGCGGCCGATTTCCATGCGCTCGGCGGCCACAGCCTGCTGGCCATGCGGGTGGTGAACCGGCTGGAGGCGGCGACCGGCATCCGCCTTTCCATGCGGGCCTTCTTCGCCGATGCGACCATGGCCGGCATCGCCCGCAGCCTGGCCGAGGCGGCCGGTGAGGCGACGGATGCGGCGGCAGACGATGCCATCCCGCCCGGCGCCGGCCCCGGCACCCACCCGGCCAGCCATGGCCAGCAGCGGCTCTATCTGTTGCAGCAGATGCAGCCCGAAAGCCCCGCCTGGCTGATGCTCTTCGTCCTGCCGGCCGGCGCCGTCGATGCCGGGGCGCTGCGCCTGGCGCTCGACCGGCTCTCGGCCCGCCATGCCACGCTGCGCACCGGCTTTGCCACCACCGATGCCGGCATCGTCCAGCTGGTTGCGGCAGAAGCGCCGCCGCCGCTGGTGGTGGACGATCTCCGCACCCGTCCCGACGGCGTCGACGAGGCTCTGCGCCTGGCCCGGCACGAGGCCGCCACCCCCTTCGACCTGGCGGCGGCGCCCCTGTTCCGCGCCCGGCTGATCCGGGTCGGCGACCATGAAAGCCTGCTGCTGCTGGTGCTGCACCACATCGTCGGCGATGGCTGGTCGAGCCGGATCCTGCTCGCAGAGCTTGCAACACTTTATCAGGCCGCAACCGAAGGACGTGGCGACCCGCTGCCGCCCCTTCGGATCGGCTATGCCGATTACGCCCGCTGGCAGCAGGGCCGGGACTGGCAGGCGGCGCTCGACGGCTGGCGCGACCGTCTGGCCGGGGCACCCGATGCGATCGCGCTGCCCACCGACCGGCCGCCCCGCCCCGATGCCTCGGGCCGCGGCGCCACCGTCCGGCGCGAGCTGCCGGCCGAAGTTCTGGCCGGGCTCTCGCGGGTTGCCCGGCGGCACAATACCGGCCTCGCCGCGGTCGGGCTCGCGCTCTTCGCGGCCGTGCTCTATCGGTTGAGCCGTCAGGGCGACATGGTGATCGGCATGGGCGTCGCCGGCCGCGACCGGGCCGAAACCGAGGGGCTGATCGGCTTCTTCGTCAATGTTCTGCCGATCCGGCTGCAATTGGACGACGACACCGGGCTCGGCCAGCTGATCGATCTGACCCGCGACCGCCTGGCCGAGGCGCTGGACCGGCGCGAGCTGCCCTTCGACCGGCTGGTCCGGGCGCTGGCCCCGGGCCGTGCCGGCGGCCGTCAGCCGCTCGCCAATGTGATCTTCGAATACCAGCGCTTCGACGACGTGACGGCGGCCACCACCGAGGCGCAGCTGCCGCCGCCGCCGGCCGATGGCGGGCGTCTGGAATCGGCCGTGGCCGGGCTGGTCGATGCCGCGACCGCCAAGCATGACCTGATCCTGTTCTTCGAGGATGGCGGCGACCGTGCCAGACTGTCCTTCGATTACGACACCGACCTGTTCGATGCCGCGACGATCGAGGCCTGGGCCGGCTATCTGCTGCGCATCGCCACCGCCGTTGCCGCCCAGCCCGACGACATCTGACCCGACGACGTCTGACCCCCTCCTGCCGCTTTCGGAGCCTCCATGAAGATCGGCGACCTGCTGCTCGACGACATCACGCCCGGCCCCCGCCCGGCCGAGGCCCCCGCCCCTGCGGTCGAGGGCACGGTCGTGGATGCCATTCTGCGCCGGGCGGCCGCCCATCCCGACCGGATGGCGGTGCAGGATGAAGATGGCGCGGTCAGCTATGCCGGGCTGGTGGCCGAGGCCCGCGCCATTGCCGGCGTGATCGCCGCGGCGGGCCTTGACGACGAGGCCCGGGTGGGGGTGATGACCGGCCGCAGCCGGCAATATATCGCCGCCGTGCTGGGGGTGATGATGGCGCGGGCGGCCTTCGTGCCGCTCGATCCCGCCATGCCCCTGCCCCGCCGGCAGATGATCGCGCGGGCCGCCGGGCTTGCCATGATCATCGCCGATCGGGACCGCATGGGCGATGCCCGCCGCCTGGCCTGGAGCTGCCCCGATATCGCCCATCTGGTCTGCCCGGATCTCGACGACGTCGACAGCCCGACCGAGGCCCATGGCGCGCGGATGAACGCCGAGCTCTGGGATCATCTGGCCGGCAGCGCCGCCGACGACGTCGCCGCCGCCGGCTGGCGCAGCCCCTTCACCGGCCAGCCGATCGCCGAGACGGTGATGGCGGATTTCGGCCAGGCCGCGGCGGGCAAGCTGTCCGGTCTGGTCACGCCCGCCAGCCGGGTGCTGGAAATCGGCTGCGCCTCGGGCTTCACGCTCCGCGCCCTGGCGCCGCTTGCCGGCCCCTATCTCGCCACCGACATCTCGCGCCGGGCGGTGGAGCGGGCGGGCGGGGTGGCGCGCCGGCTGGGCCTCGACCGGGTCGACCTGAAGCCGATGGCCGCCCATGATCTGGACCTGCTGGCGGGGCGCAGCTTCGACCTGATCGTGCTCAACAGCGTGATCGAAAGCTTCCCGGGCTTCGGCTATCTGGCCGATGTGCTGACCCGGGCGGCCGGGCTGCTAGCGCCGGGTGGCGCCATCTTCCTGGGCAATATCCGCGATCTGGACCGCCGCGACGCCTTCCTGGACGATCTGGCCGGCTTTGCCCGCAGCCATGCGGGCGACGCCCAGATCGGCACGCGGCTCGATGCCGCCGACGACCTCTTCGTGCCGCGCCGCTTCTTCGAAGACTGGGCCGCCCGCCATGGCGGCTTCCGGGTCACGGCAAGCGCGCTGGAGGTACCGGGCTTCGACCTTGCCCCTTATGTCTATGATCTGGTGCTGACGCGCGACGAGGCCGCACCCGCCGCACCGCCCCGCCACAGCCATCACGGCCGCGCGGCGCTGGCCAAAGCGGCATCCGGCCCCCTGCCGGCGGCCCCCACGCCCGACATGCTCGCCTATGTCGTCTTCACCAGCGGCACCACCGGCACGCCCAAGGGCGCGATGATCGAACACGGGTCGCTCGCCAATCTGGCCATGGCCGCCGCCGAGGTGTTCTACGCGCCGCTCCAGCCTTCCGACACGCGGCCGCTCGATCTCTGCTGCATCGCGCCCTTCGCCTTCGACGCCTCGATCATCCAGACCCTGCCGGTGCTGGCCCAGGGCCACCGGCTGCATCTGCCCGACGACGACACCCGCCGCGATCCGGCCCTGCTCGACGGCTTCCTGCGGGCGCGCAACATCGCCATGATCGACCTCACCCCCAGCCAGTTCACCCTGCTGCTGGACCACTGGAAGACGAGCGGCACCCACGCGCCCGTCCTTCAGGTTGTGCTGGGCGGCGAGCCGGTGACCACGGCGCTGGTGGAGCGGATCTTCGCCGAGCCCGCCCATGCCGGGCTGCGGCTGATCAACGCCTATGGCCCCACCGAATGCTGTGTCGGCGCCGCCGCCCATGCGATGACCGCCCATGGCTGGCGCGAGATCCTGCCGCCGCCGATCGGCCGCCCCTTCCCCGGCGTGGTGATCGAGATCCGCGATGCCGCCGGCCGGCCGGTACCGCCGGGCGTGGCGGGCGAAATCGTGATCGGCGGCCGCGGTGTCGGCCGTGGCTATCTGGGGGCGGCAGGCGCCGCCGCCGCCCGTTTCGAAACCGATGCCGCGGGCCGGCGCTGGTATCGCACCGGCGATATGGGCCGCAGCCTTGCAGGCGGTGCCATCGCCTTCATCGGCCGGGAAGACGGCCAGGTGAAGATCCGCGGCAACCGCATCGAGCTTGGCGAGGTGGAAAGCGCGCTGCTCGCCCATCCCTTCATCCGCGCCGCGGTCGCGACGCTCGCCGATGGCGCGCTTCTCGCCCATATCGTGCCGCGACCGGGCTTCGACGAGGCCCGCTGCCGCGCCGATCTGGAGGCGCGGCTGCCGGCGGTGATGATCCCGTCGCGGATCCTGGTCATCGACGAGATCCCGCTCACCGTCAACGGCAAGGTCGATACCGCCCGGCTGCCCCGGCCGGCCCCGGCCGGCACCGACCGCCCCGCCGCCACCGCCCCCCTTCGCCCGCTCGCCGACGAGACCGAGCGCCGCGTCGCCCGGATCATGGGCGAGGTGCTGGAGGTGGCCGTCGACGATGCCGCGGCCGATTTCTTCCGCCTGGGCGGGCACAGCGTGCTGGCGGTGCAGCTGGTCGACCGGCTGCGCCGGGACTTCGGCGTGAAGCTGCCGCTCTCGGACCTCTTCGCCCATGCAACCGTCGAAGGCCTGGCCCGGCGCCTCGCCCGCCAGGCCCGGGCCCGGCCTGACCGGCTGGTGGTGGTGAATGCCGCGGGCCACCTGCCGCCGATCGTCTGTTTCCACCCGGTCGGCGGCAATGTGCTCTGCTATCAGGCACTGGCCGCCGGGCTCGGCCCCGACCAGCCGGTGGCGATGGTCGAAGCGGCGGGGCTGGAGGCCGACGACACGCCCGAACCGTCGGTCGAAGACATGGTGGCCGCCACCCTTAACGACATCACCCGCTTCGCCGCCGGCCGGCCGCTCCACCTTGCGGGCTGGAGCTTCGGCGGCCTGCTGGCGACAGAGGCCGCCCGCCGGCTGGATCAGGCGGGCAGCCCCACGGGCCGGGTGCTGCTGTTCGACGCGGTCGCCTCGCCCGATCCGATCCGCGACCTGCTGGCCAAGGACGATGCCGACTACCTGGCGACACTTTTCGCCGGCATGGGCATCGCCGACGCCGCCACCTTCCGCGCCCTCGCCCCCGAAGCCCGGCTCGACCTGCTGATCGACCGCGGCAAAACGGCCCTCGGCCTGCCCGACGGCGTCGACCGCGACGCCATGCGCCGCCTGCTGGCGGTGTTCCAGAACAACGCCGTCGCCGCCATCCGCTACCGCGTCCCCCGCCTCGACCGCCTCTCCGCCCTCCTGGTCCGCCCCAGAACCCCCTCCGCCCAGGCCCCGGGCCTCCCCGGCGACCCCTGGAACGGCTGGCGCGACCGCTTCGGCGCCGGGGTGACGCTGGCCTGGATGGACGGCGACCACGCCTCGATGATGATGCCGCCGCATGTGGAGGTGCTGGCGGGGCTGGTCAGGGGGTATCTGGAGGGGGATGCGACAGGCGACAGAGGTGCGACAGGCCATGAGTGACGACAGCGGCAAACGCAATGACGCAGGCCACGCTGACGACGTTCTGCGGCGTGCGGACCGCACGGCAGATGACCGGCGCATCCGCGACCTGATGAACGCCCTCGACGCTGGCGAATGCTCCGGCGAACCGCGCCCCTGGGACCACGAGGCCTTTCTGGCCCGGATGACCGCCCGGTATGGCGGTTGAGCAGGGCGCCCCCGGGCCTGCCGGGCCCCGGCCGGCCCCTCCGCCCCCCGATCAGGACTTTCCTTCCCCTGCCCGCCCCGCCATCATCGCCCGGTCTCAACAGCCTGAGCCCGGGGGCCCCATGACCGATCCGATTGCCCTGTCACCGGCCGAGCTGATCCGGCGCGGCGCGGCGTTCAGCCGGGCCTGGCGGATGAAGGAGGCCTATGCCGATCTGACGGCGGCGCTGCGGCTGGCGCCCGATGATCCCGAGCTGCGCTATCAGATCGGCCGGCACCATATGCGCAACGGCCATGTCGAGATGGCGTTGATCGCCTTTCACGATCTGCGGCGCCGCGCGCCCGGCTACAGGGATGTGGCGGCGCGGTTCGAAACCTGTCTCGGCCGGCTGCGTTTCCCGCCGCCCTTCGACATCACCGCCGATCTGATCGCGGTGCTGGATGCGGGCCGGGCGGATGATCTGCAGATTGCCGGGGTCGTCACCCGGGTGCTGACCGGCCGCCACGGGATCGGTGCCGACATGGCGCTGGATGAGGCACGAATCGCCACCCTTGCCGGCAATCGGCTGTTTCGCCTGTATCTGCGGATCTGCCGCAACGTCGATCCGGCGATCGAGGCGGTGATGCGCCGCCTGCGCCGCCTGGCCGCGGGGCTTGAGCCCGGTCCCGCCCTGCCGCCGGGGCTGCTGGCGGATCTTGCCGTCGGTTTCGCCAATGGCGATTACGTGGTGGACCAGCCGGCCGACGAGGCGGCGGTGACAGACCGGCTGCGCGCCGGTCTGACGGGGGCGGAGGCCGTGGTGCCGGGGGCTGCCCCCGGCCCGGTGATGACCCTTGCGCTTTATGAGGCACCGCCCGTCGCAGCAGTCGCGCAGATCCGATCCGCGGGGGCGGATGACGACGGTATCGCCGCCTTCATCGCCCGGTTCCACGACGAGCCCCTGGCACTGGCGGCCGAGCCGGTAGCAACGCTCGGGCATGCGGAGCCGGCGACCACGGATGCCGTGTCGGCGCGCGTCCGCAGCCAGTACGAAACCGCCCCCTATCCGCGCTGGCGCGGCGTGGCGTCGACCGGGATCACCGATTTCCCCGGCACCCTGGCCCGCGCCCTGCCCGTCGCGGCCCTGCCCGACAGCGTGACCGCCGCCATGCCTGCGCAGCCCGATGTGCTGATTGCCGGCTGCGGCACCGGCCGTCATCCCGCCAACCGGGCCAGCGCGACCACCTGCCGGTCTCTGCTCGCCATCGATATCAGCCACAGCAGCCTTGCCTATGCCGCGGTCAAGGCGCGCGAGCTTGGCCTGGCCGACCGCATCCGCTTCGCCCGTGCCGATATCCTCGACCTGCCGGCGCTGCTGCCACCGGCCGGTTTCGACCTGATCGAGGCGGTGGGCGTGCTGCACCACATGGACGATCCATTCCGCGGCTGGCAGGTGCTGCGCGATCTGCTCCGCCCCGGCGGGTGGATGCGGATCGGGCTCTACAGCCGCACGGCGCGCCGCCACATCACCCGGGCGCGCGCCTGGCTGGCCGACCGGAACTGGGGCAAAACCCCGGCCGATATCCGCCGCTTCCGGCGGGAGCTGGTCGCCGGCCGGCTGGATCCGGCGCTGGACCCGCTGAAGGACATCACCGACATCCACAACCTCCACCATCTGCGCGACCTGTTGTTTCACGAACAGGAACTGACCTTCACGCCCGGGATGATCCGCGACCACCTCGACCGCCTGGGCCTCCGCTTTGCAGGGTTCACCACCGGCCAGCCCGAAACCCTCCACGCCTATCGCCAGCGCTTCCCAGAAGACCCCACCGCCACCGATCTGGACCGCTGGGCCGCCTTCGAAGCCGATCATCCGGATGCGTTTCTCGGGATGTATCAGTTCTGGTGTTATGACCCGCGGCAAAACGACATGATCACTGGCGAGAGTGCGGTCCGCATTCAAAGCAGCGGTAGATCGGTGCATCTTCCTGGGTGACGGATAAACTTTCAGAGTTTCATTTGGTTTAGAGAAATCATCTGTAGTTGTTGAGATGTATGATACGTGTCTTATTGGTTAGATATCGCCCTGCCGACTCGGCATACCATGGGATTGGTGCATTCAAACCGATGGAGATGCCGATGTCCCTGTACCACCACGAGAGCACCGCCACCCAAGTCGAGGCCGATGCGCTTCGCCCTGCACGCAAGACCTGGCAGCAGCCGGTGCTGAGTATCGACGCCCTGCGTGACACGGCCGTCGGCGCGTTCTCCAATGCCGACGGCAACATCGCTTCCTGAAACCTGCCCACGGGTCTTTCCGATCCGCCCGGGATTGCGGGCGCAACGGCCGGGTCCGCGTCCCGCTCGCGGGCCTGCCACCGCTGACGATTGTCTGCGCTGCTGCCGGTCATGACCGCTTTACCGCGGCGGTGAACGCCGTGCGGTCAACCGCCGACCATGCGGGTGACGGAGCCGGAAACCGAGCCGGGGCAGCCCCTGTTCATCCGCCGCAGGAGCGGGGTGATACCGGCGGCGGCGGCGATGATGCTGCGGCCTTCACCCGTTGTGCCGGCCATTCCCGTCGGCATGGTGAGAGCACCATCAACACCCACCGTATCCAGGGTTGCAAAAGACCGCCATCTTCAGGAACTCGTCTCATCTGGTTCGCAATGGATCGGCATAATCGATATGTTGTGGACATGGACCATGCGGAGATCCGGGCGGGTCGAGGCGTACACAGCGACGCCCCCGCCCCTGCCTCACGCTGGAACATGCCAACATGACAGACTCCAGCCTTGAACGGCCAGGTCACGGGAAGAGTTCGACAATGACTGAGATGTCCAACATCGGCAGTTTGACGGTGGTTGGTAGCGGCATCACCGCGATTTCCCATATGACCGTGGAAGCCATCGGCCACATCCGGGAAGCGGATATCGTTCTGCATAATCTGCACGGCGTCGCCGCGACCCATCTGGCCACGCTCAACCCGAACTGTGTCGAGCTTGGGCATCTCTATGATGAAGGCAAGCCGCGTGCCGCAACATACGTTCAGATGGCCGAGTTGATCCTCCGCGAAGTTCGGGCCGGCCATCGTGTCGTCGCGGCTTTTTTCGGCCATCCGGCCTTTTTCAGCAAGGCGACACGCCGCGCGCTTTCGATCGCCGAAGCCGAGGGCGCCGCGGTGGCCATGATCCCCGGGATCAGTTCGATCGACACGCTGCTGGCCGACCTGCGCGTTCATATCAGTTCACAAGGGTGCCAGATTCTGTCGGCCCACGCGATCGTCTCCGGACGGCCCAACCTGGCCACCGACGGCCACCTGATCATCCTGATGCCCAGTTCCATCGGTCACGAGACCGGTCCGTCAAAGGCGGGATATGATCGCGCGCGACCGGAACATCTCTTCCAGCGATTGGCGGAAACCTATGGAGCCGATCATCCCTGCGTCATCTATACCGGTGCGGCGATCCCGTCCGAGTCTGCGATGGCGTGGCGACGCTCGCTCGGCGTCTGCGCCTCGCCGGAAGGCCTGCAAGACCTGCCCTCACAATGGACCCTCCATATTCCTCCCCGCGTCCCGGCCGGGGCGAACGCGCCGACTGCGTCCGGTCCGGACGAGGAGGCCGACGAGGAGGCACCCCGCCATGTCGAACACTACGGCCCCTTCGAAAGGGCGGCCATCGCGCAACTCGACCGTGACGGCACCGTGGGCCGCAAACCCCGGGTGGGTGGCAATGCTATGCTGCTGAAGATCATGACCAGGATCGCCGAAAGCCCGGCGTTTGCGGCAACGGTGCCCTGGCTGCGTCGGGGTTTCCGGCAGGGTGGCTGATCTCAGGCCGGCTGCGCCGATGAAACGTCCTGGGGCCGAACGCCAATCAGGCCCTTTTCAGCCATACGGTCGAGCAATGCCAACACGTCCCGGCGAATGATATCGGGATCGGCATCGTATTCGGCGCTCAACGCCCGGCACAACCCTTCCACCTCGGTGGGTTCGGCTATGCGGTTCCAAACGTCGGTTCCGATCGGGTCCAGGTTGTAATAGGCACCGTTTTCGGTACTCATCATCACCAGTTCGCCATCGATTTCCGACACGAACACTTCCTCGGCTTGAAAGACGTGAGAGTTCAGGGTCAACATGGGCACATCCTTGTCCTGCGAGGCTTGCGGAGCGTAGCATGGTCCCGGATTAAATGGAAAGGCTCGGCTTTTGCCGGGAAACTCGGCTTTTGCCGGGAGACACTGGGCGCTCTCGCCTTTATGGCCTGACCATCGGCCCGGCAGGGCGATGTCCGGATCACCGTCGAACCAGTCGTCCCCCCGGACACCGACATCGTCGACATCACGGAGACTTCGGTATGTATCATGATGGTGGCGCCCTGGGCGAGCCGGGGCCCGATCGGTGTGCCGCGCCCGCCTTGTCTGACGAGATCGACCGCCGGGCCGCCGTTGCCGAGGCGCGATGCCGAGCCGATGCCGCGGGCAGCGCGGTCCCATGACGGGTATTTCCGGCCTTTGGTATCCTGATGGACGGCCGGGCGCAGCCGAAGACTGCGCCCGCATGCAGGCGGCACTGGCGGTCTACGGACCGGACCGCTCCGGCCTCTGGGATGATGGCGATGTCGCGCTGGGCTGCCGGCTCAAACGCCTGCTGCCTGAAGATCGACTGGACCGACAACCGGCGACCAGCGCCGACGGCCGCTTCGCCCTGGTGGCGGACGTGCGACTGGACAACCGGCCGGAACTGGCGGCGGAGCTGGGGATTTCCGCCGGGCGGCTGGCGGCGATGGCGGATTCGGCGCTGCTGCTGGCGGCCTGGGAGGCGTGGGGCGAGGCCGGTATCAACCGGCTGTATGGTGATTTCGCCTTCGCCGTGTGGGATGGACGCGCCCGCCGGTTATCCCTGGTGCGCGATTTTCCGGGCATGCGGCCGCTATTCCTCCACCAGGGGCGCGGCTGGATCGGCTTCGCGTCGATGGCCAAGGGCCTGCACGCCCTGCCCGACGTGCCGGTGGCGGCCGATCTGGAAACGCTGTGCCACTATCTGCTGGTCATGCCCAGGGCTGGAACCAACAGCTTTTTCACCGGCATTCAGCGGGTCGAGCCCGGCCATATCACGGTCGTCGAGGCGGACGGGGCCGTCCGCTCGACCCCCTGGTGGCGACCGCCGGGGAAGCTGCCCGAACCCGCGGACCCGCGCGAGCTGGTCGAAACATTCCGCGCCACCTTCGACCGCGCGGTGGCAGACCGGCTGCGCGCGGTGGGGCCGGCCGCTTCGACGCTGAGCGCCGGGCTGGACAGTTCGGCCGTGACGGCAACCGCCGCCGAGCTGCTGGCGCCGTCCGGCCGGCGGCTCACCGCCTACACCCATGTGCCGCTTCCCGGCGTCCCGCTGGAGCAGAACCCGGGCCGGTTCGGGGATGAGGGGCCCTTGGCGCGCCTGCTGGCATCGCGTCACCCCAACATCGATCATGTCGAGGTGGACGCGGCCGACCGGCATATCGGCGACGACCTGGACCGCCGCTTCTATTATGCGGAGGCGCCGGCGCTGAACCTTTGCAACACGCTTTGGATTTCGGAGATCACGCGCCAGGCCGCCATGCGGGGCCAGACCGTGCTCCTGGTCGGGACTGCGGGCAACAAGACCATCAGCGCCGACGGATTGGAGAGGCTGAACGCGCTGCTTTATCGAGGACGGCTGATCGCCTGGGCGCGGGAGGCGGTGGCCCTGATGCGGGCGGGGGAAATCGGCATCAAGGGCCTGGGTTTCTGGAGCTTGAGGCCGCTGATGACCGGGGCCCTGGAAGAGCGGTTGAGTTCTCTGTTCGGCCGCCGGAACCTGAGCCTTCGGGACTATTCCCCCCTGCGTCCCGATCGTCTGGCGCGCTTTCTGGAGGACCGGCCGCCCGAGGCGCGGGGCGGCAACCGTGTCGTCGGGCGGAACGCGCTGGACCGCGTGCACCAGACGCTTCTGGTTTTCCCTCAACAGGAAGCGGTGACCCTCAGTCGGAAAGGGATGCTGGCCAGCCATGGCGTCGACCATCGCGACCCGACCGCCGATCGCCGGTTGATCGAGCTGTCGCTGGCCCTGCCGGATTCGTTGCTGCTGCGGAACGGCCAGAAGAAATGGCTGTATCACCAGGTGTTTGCGGACCGCGTTCCCCCTGAAATCCGGCTCAACCGGCGCAAAGGCCTGACCGGGGCCGATTGGGCGGAACGACTGCTTCGCGCCCAGGCAAGCCTGCAAGGGGAACTCGACCGCGGGGCGGCCTGCGCCAACGCCCGGGACCTGCTCGACCTGGATGTGCTGACCACCCTGCCGGCCAGCTTGCCGGATCCCGCGACGGCCAGGGGGCCGGTCATGCACACCTATCGATTGAGGATGCTGCGCGGCCTTTCAGCGGCTCATTTCCTGCGGCGCGTCGACGGGGGCAATCTCTGACGGCCCCGTCGGGCGTCACGGCTCGGCACAAACATCGATGGCGACGGCGATCCGCAGCCCCGGCTGTTTCAATGGCCTGGTCCAGTGCAGGGCGTAGGACGGCATCATCACCAGGCGCCCGGGAACCGGCGCAAATCTCAGCATCCGCCATCCCGGCGCCTCGGCGGGGATGAAATCATAGCGGCCGATATACAACGCCCCCTGATCTTCGCCAGGCGCCAGCGCCACCTCGGGCACCGCCGCATAGAAGACGCAGGTGATCCAGCCGCGGTGATGCTTGTGCGGAAGCGCGTGGCCGCCGTCGTGGGAGATCACGCTCCAGGTGTCGAGCCGATAGCGGGCGGGACCGGCGCCCATAGCGGCATGGACCTGCGCGCCAAGCTCGGCGCGGTAGCGATCGACCCGCTCCCGCACCGCCGTCATCAGGTCGGTGATCGCCGGTTCGGCGATCCGGTGGACATGGTCGATCCGGGTGCTGCTGAGGATGGCCTGATCACGTTCATGATAGGTGCCGGTGTCCAGCCGGTCCAGCAAGGCCCGGGCGACCGCGCCCGGATCCACGATGGTCCCGCCATCAGAACCGTCGGTCAGATCGTGACACCGGATAAAAGCGGGATCCAGGATCCGCCCCACTTCGTCGTAATCCCCCGCCCGCACCAGCAGAGCGAGATAGCGCTCCACCATCAGGCTGCCGACGCGGCCGCCGGCGAACAGTCCCCGGTACTCGTCCAGGGCCTTGTCCAGTTCATACCGATCGGCGGCGTCCCCGAAGGCGCCGTGGATCGACATGTCGGCACCATGCCGGAAGCCCAGAATCACCAGGCGTTCCGCCACCTCCGGCAAACCGGCGGCGGCCAGCATGCGGGCGTGTACAGCAACGGGAACGGCGTTCGCGCCGCCATCCCGT
Organism: Tistrella mobilis; assembly: GCF_039634785.1. Lineage (NCBI taxonomy): Bacteria > Pseudomonadati > Pseudomonadota > Alphaproteobacteria > Geminicoccales > Geminicoccaceae > Tistrella > Tistrella mobilis. The sequence goes on from NZ_JBBIAB010000013.1 coordinate 35,178, forward strand.
AAAATCCGGCCATAGGCGATCAATCCGCCCTCGACATCGCCCCGGCGGCATCGCAGCAAAGCCTCGGCGGCAAGATGGTTGGCCGCCCCGCCATCAAGCACGGCGGCGCCTCCCCATCCCGGCCATTATGGCCCTCAGAACGGAACGGGCCATGGCGATGCGCTCTCAACTACCCAGGCAACAGTCGACAGCGCCACCCGCCTGCAACAAAGTCGCCTCAACCAGGTCGATATCACCAAGACGCGGTGCCGTCCAAGCCTTGCGCGGCAGCGTGGTTTGCTCATCCGAAGCGGTGACGTTCTGCTCCATCGGTTCTTTTGCCATCCCGAAAGCCCTCAAACACATTTCAAAGCCAGGCCCCATCCTAGTCTTCCGAAACGGGGCGAACAAGTCGCCCATGCCCACCGGTGGCCCGATCACCGGCGGCGACAGCGAAAATTCCCGACGCGTTCTGACGCCGTCCCGCGAAAATCCTCAGGGCTCAGGGCTCAGGGCTCAGGGCAGATGTCGATGGCGACCGCAATGCGCAGACCCGGCTGCTTCATGGGTTTGGTCCAATGCACGGCGTAGGACGGCATCATGACCAACTGGCCGGGGACGGGGGCCACCGCAATGGTCCGCCAACCCGGCGCCTCGTCGGGAATGAAGTCATAACGACCGATGCACAAGGCCCCCTGGTCATCATCCGACATCAGCGCCTCGGCCGGCGCGGTGGGGTAAAACACGCAGGTAATCCACCCGTGGCTATGCTTATGGGGAACCGTATAACCATCGGTTTCGGATATCACGCACCAACTTTCCAATCTGAAACGCCGGGGTACGTTGGTCATGATGACATGGGCGTCCGACGGGAGGTCGGCGCGGTAACGCTCGACCCGCTCCCCCACCGCGCGCACCAGCGACGCGATGGCCGGATGCGGCAGCCGATCGACATGGTCGATGCGGGTGCTGTTGCGGATGGCCTGAAAGGTACCGCGATAGGCCCCGGACTCACGATGCTCCATCAAAACCCGCGTGATCTCGACGGGGTCGACCACGGTGCCACCGTCACGGTCATCGGTCAGATCATGGCGACGGATCAGGGCGGGATCCAGAATGCGCCCCACCTCGGCGTACGCGCCGACCTGCACCAGCAGGGCCAGATAGCGTTCCACCATCAGACTGTCGATGCGGCCCTGTGCGAAGAGCTGGCGATAATCCTCGATGACCTTCAACAGGTCGGTCTTCCCGAGGGCGCCTCCGAAGGCCCCGTAGATCGACATGTCGGCGCCCTTGCGCAGCCCCACAAGCGTCAGGCGCTCGGCAATCTCAGGGAAACCGGCGCTGGCCAGCATACGGGCGTGAAGGGCAACCGGCAGGACCCTCGCCCCGCCCTCCTGCAACACCTGGGCATAGGCGTCCAATCCACCCTCGACGTCACCATGGCGGCACCGTGACAGGGCGTTTGCGGCACGCAAATTGGCGGACGCGGTGTCAAGCATCAGGACATTCCACTTTGACCAGGATAGAGGCTCTCATACAACCATTGCCGCGTGCCGATATCCAGGCGGTTGGTGCGCACGATATCGGCAACGGCACCTGTCCCGTCATTATTCGCCGCAGCAACGGCGTCATGGAGGCACAGACATCCCGGCCGGAACCCCCGTTCGGATCTCTATTTATAATAGAATTTATTTTTGACATAATCGTCATACGTTATTTTATTCAGACCGGACCCGTGATACCACATATTTGATGAATTCAACGGTTGGAGAGAAAAATGCCGATGTCCCCCGACTGCCACGAGAACGGCACCCCCACCAGGACCGGTCCCCTCCTCGCGGCACGCACGCCCTGGCAGCGGCCGGTACTGAACGTCGAAAACGTGGAAAGTACTGCACTCGCTCTTAGCGGCTCGCGCAACGACGGCGGCCGCCTCTCCTGATCTCTGCTCTGCTGTACGCCCCCGCCCCGATGCCATAGACTGATGCATTGACCTCTGATGCATCACTCATGGTGATCGGATCTCCATGGACCTGCGCCAGCTGAAGATCTTCTGCGCCGTCGTCGATCACGGCAGTTTCACCGCGGCGGCAGAGGCCGTGCACACCGTGCAGTCCAACGTGACCATGCGGGTGAAGGAGCTGGAGGCCGAGCTGGGGCAGCCCTTGTTCATCCGCCGCAGGAGCGGGGTGATGCCGACGGCGGCGGGCGAGATTTTTCTCGGCTATGCGCGGCGCATCCTGCAGTTGACCGACGAGAGCCGGGCCGCCTTGCAGGATGGCGGCCGGCCTGCCGGCCCCTTGCGGCTGGGGGCGATGGAGACCACCGCCGCGATCCGCCTGCCCCGGCTGCTCGGCACATATCGCGCGCGCCATCCCGAGGTGCGGATGTCGCTCACCACCGGCACCACGGCCGAGCTGATCCGGGCGGTGGAAAGCTGCCAGCTGGACGGCGCCTTCATCGGCGGCCGGCATCAGCACCCGGCCCTGGTTCAGGAGGCGCTGTTCGACGAAGAGCTGGCGCTGATCAGCACCAGCGATATCACATCGCGCGACGCCCTGCTCGACACCCTCCCCGATCAGACGGTGTTCGTCTTCCGGGCCGGCTGCTTCTACCGCTCCACGCTGGAAAGCTGGTTCCATCAGGCCGGGCTGGTCCCGGGGCAGGTCATGGAAATGGGCACGCTGGACGGCATTCTGTCCTGCGTCGCCGCGGGCATGGGCATCACCCTGCTGCCGGCATCCGTGGCCCGCAACGCCAGCCTGGCCGATGCGCTGCACTGCCATGCCCTGCCGGCAGGCGTGGCCACCGTCACCACGGTTTTCATCCGCCGGCGCGACAGCCTGCCGGGTGCGGCGCTGAAGGCCTTCATGGCACTCGCCCGGGCGACGTTCCAGCCATCGCCGCTTCGGCCGCCGCAGCCGGCAGACCCTGAATGAGTTCCGCCATGCGCTCCGCGGCGGGAACGATGTCGTGGATGCGGCCCACCCCCTGCCCGGCATAGAGCGACAGCTTGCGCGCCAGCGCCGGCCGGTCGATCGCGCGTGCGCCGCCGCCCACAAGGCGCAGCAGGTTCCAGCGGTCGCGATTGGGGATCACGCGATGCGGGGTGCCGTAGCGCCAGCCGAATGAATATCCGGTGCGGTATTCGGTGTCGTCGGTGGTGGCCTCGACGATCTTGCGCTTGTAGAGCGGATGCGCCTCGGATTCCGCGCTCGCCACGAAGGCCGTGCCGACCAGCACCCCCGCGGCACCCAGCCCCATGGCGGCCCTCACATCCTCGCGCGTGGTGATCCCGCCCGCCGCCAGCACCGGCCGCCCGGCCGCAGAGGCGACGATCGCGGGCAGCAGCGCCATCAGGCCGATGGTGCCGCGATTGAGATGCCCGCCGGCCTCCGCCCCCTGGGCGGCGATGATGTCGGCGCCCGCCGCGATCGCCCGGCGGGCCAGCGCCACCGTGCCCGCCTGCACCATGACCACCAGCCCCGCCGCCTTGGCCCGCGGGATCATCTCGGCGCCGTAATCCTCGGCATAGAACAGCGACAGCAGCCGCGGCCGTTCCTCCAGAACCACCCGGAACTGCGCCTCGAACACCTCGGGCCCGCCGAACTGGGGCACCAGATTGACGCCGAAGGGCCGATCGGTCAGCGACCGGGTCTCGCGGATCCATCCCCTCAGCGCCCGCGGCGGCAGGCGCAGCCCGCCGAGCACGCCCATGCCCCCGGCATTCGCCACCGCGGCCACCAGCCGGGGCCCCGAAATCGCCGCCATGCCGGCCAGAAACACCGGATGGCGGACACCGCAGAGCCCTGCGACGGCCTGGTTCTTCGCCTCGACCATCTCTCACAGCTCCACATGCTTGCCGAGCATCCGCTGCACGGCCGGGGTCTTGAGCACGACGTGATTTTTCCAGGCGCCGAACAGATGCAGCGCCAGCCCGGCCAGGAATGCCGTGCCGCCGATCGCGAACAGCGTGTCGACCAGGGCTTTCAGCCCGGGGGCGGGATCGATCAGCCGCGGCAGGGCGTGGCCGCCCGGGAGGACGACCGCCGCGCCGCCCGCCGCCCTGGACAGCCAGACCGCCGCCGGCAGCAGCACCATGGCCAGGGCCAGCGCCGCCGCGACCGACCGGCCGATGATCACCTCCACCGGATTGGCCACCTCCACCGGATCGGGCCTGCCCACCGGCAGCGGATGAAACGAGGTGATCCGCGCATAAAACCGGTAGATCGAGACCAGAAACAGCACCAGGCCCAGCAGGTTCTGCACCTCCGCCAGCCCGGCATCCGCCACCCCGTCGGGCGCCGCGGCTATCGCGATCTCAAGCCCCAGGATCGCCACCAGCAACGCCGCCACCATCCAGTGCAGCACGATGGTGACCGGCGAAAAGCCGAGCCCGTTATCCCGCCATTGCATGTGTTCCTCCCGCCATCACGCCTGCCAGATCCATCCGGAAGGTTAGGCGGGGCGGATCATCATGAACAATGATTTGAAATGATCCTGAACATCTTCATGAATGATACATGGCGACGAAGGGACGGGATGGACGCGCCTCACCCCTGCCCCGCCCGCATCACCATCCCATACAGATCCCGGGGATCGTCCGGATCCGCCAGCAGGTCCAGATCCTGGGCGAAGGGCGTCTCGGCCACGCGGTCGCGGATGTAACGCAGCGCCGAAAAGTCTTCGATCGCGAAGCCGACGCTGTCGAACAGGGTCACGGCATCGGCGGCGCGGCGGCCCGGGGCGTCGCCGGTCAGGACCTGCCAGAATTCCGTGACCGGATGGTCGGGGGCCAGCTGCTGGATTTCGCCCTCGATGCGGGTCTGCGGGGCGTATTCGACGAAGATGTCGGCGCGGGTCAGGATGCCGGCCGCAAGCTCGGTCTTGCCCGGGCAGTCGCCGCCCACCGCATTCAGATGCACGCCCGCACCCACCATATTGTCCGACAGGATGGTGGCGCGGCGCTTGTCGGCGGTGACGGTGGTGATGATCTCCGCCCCCTCCACCGCCGCCTCGGCCGAGCGGCAGGCGGTGATGGTGAAGCCGGCGGCGTCCAGATTGCGGCGGAATTTGGCGGTCGCCGCCGGGTCGGTATCCCAGAGCCGCAGCCGGTCGATGCCGAGCAGGGCGCGGAAGGCCAGCGCCTGGAATTCCGACTGGGCGCCGTTGCCGATGATCGCCATGGTCGTGGCACCTTCAGGTGCCAGATGCCGTGCGGCCAGCGCCGACATGGCGGCGGTGCGCAGCGCCGTCAGAATGGTCATTTCGGTCAGCAGCACGGGATAGCCGGTCGCCACATCCGCCAGCATGCCGAAGGCGGTGACGGTCTGGCGGCCGGTGGCGGTGTTCTTCGGGTGGCCGTTGACGTATTTGAAGCCATAGGCGCGGCGGTCGGCCGCGGGCATCAGCTCGATCACCCCATCGGGGCTGTGGGCGGCGATGCGCGGGGTCTTGTCGAATTCCGGCCAGCGGCGGAAATCATCGGCGATATAGCCGGCCAGATCGGCCAGCACCCGTTCCACCCCCAGATGCAGCACCAGCTTCATCATGTGGTCGACCGAGACGAAGGGCACGAGATTGAGCGTGGCGGGGGTGTGCAAAGCGGTCATGACCGGTCACTCCGTGTCGGGTAGTCCATGACCCGGCGGCCCAGCAGGCTGGCCAGCAGGTCGACCATCAGCAGCGCGGTGCGGCCGCGCTCGTCCAGGAAGGGGTTCAGTTCCACCAGATCGACGCTGTCGACCAGCCCCGCCTCGTGCAGCATCTCCATCACCAGATGCGCCTCGCGGAAACTGGCGCCGCCGGGCACGGTGGTGCCCACACCGGGCGCGATGGCAGGGTCCAGGAAGTCCACATCCAGGCTGAGATGCAGCCGCCCGCCGGCCGCCTGAACCCGGTCCAGAAACGGGCGGAGCAGGGCGACCATGCCGTGTTCGTCGATGCGGCGCATGTCGTGCACGGTGATGCCCGAAGCCGCCAGCGGCCCGCGTTCGGCCGCATCCACGCTGCGGATGCCGATCATGCAGATATGGGCGGGGTCGACCAGCGCCGCGGGTTCCGGGAAATGCCCGGCAAAGCCCGGCCGGCCGGTGGCATAGGCCATCGGCACGCCGTGCAGATTGCCGCTGACGGTGGTCTCCAGCGTGTGAAAATCGGGATGGGCATCCAGCCAGAGCACGAAAAACGGCCGCCTCTCGGCCGCGGCCCGCCGGGCCAGCCCGGTCAGCGTGCCCGCCGCCAGCGCATGGTCGCCGCCCAGAAACACCGGCAGATCGTCGGGCCCGGCGCTGGCGGCAAAGGCCGCATCGGCAATCGCCGCCGTCCAGCCGGCGATGCGGGCCAGGTGTTTCAGCGCCGGATTGTCATGGGGTCCGGACAAACGATCCGTGCGGGCTGTCGGCTCGGCGCGGGGCGCCAGATCGCCCTCGTCGGTGACGCGATGGCCCAGCGCCGCCAGCGCCTCGACGATGCCGGCGGTGCGAAAGGCGGCCGGCCCCATGGCGCAGCCGCGCCGCCCGGCTCCCTCTTCCAGCGGCACGCCGATCAGCCGGCAATGGCGCGGCCGCTCCCCCTGGTCGGTCTCCGTCATCGGGCAGTTCCCTTCCTGTCCGGTGATCACCTGACAGGAATCGAAACATGGCCGCGCGGCGGAGTGGAGACGGCAGATCGGCGGAAAGCGCTGCCGGATTTACCGGAGTGGCAGCAGCTTCCGCCGAAATGGCAGGCCCCTCTGAATTACGCCGCCCCGAACGCCCAGGACATATAGCCGACCACCCGCCGCCGGTCGGGTTCGGGGAAGGCGGCGAGCGCCGACATCACCGCCGCACCGACCACGCCGCCCAGGATGCACAGTCCGGCGCGGCTTTCGCAGAAGCCGCGGGATGCCGCCGCCTCGGTCTGCGGCGGCTCGATCGCCCGCACGCGGATCACCGGCTGGCTGCGATGGGTCACGGCCGGCGTGGTGGTGTGGGCAGTGGCGGCGGGTGTCGGCGCCGGGGCCGGGGCCGGCGTCACCGCGGCCGCCAGCGCCGTGCCGGCCGCCCGGCCATTGGCCAGCCCGTCGATCGATGCGGTGCGCACCGGCACGGATTTGGCGGTCAGCGCATCATCGCGGTCCAGGAAATAGACCGTGACATTCTCCCCCGGCCGATGCGCCGCAATTGCGGTGAACACGTCGTGGGTGCGCTGCAATTCGGTATCGTCGATGCGGAACAGATAATCCCCGGCCGCCACCGTGCCCGCCAGCGGCGAGCCGGCATCGACCTCGGCGACGCGGACGAAGATCCGGCCGTCCTTGCGATAGGGCACCGCTTCCAGCGTAATGCCCAGCCGGGCGCCCTGATCGGCGGCCAGCCGGCCGGCGGACCAGTCATGCGCGAAGGGTGCCCTCCCCTCGCCAAAACGGCCCTCGCCAAACCGGCCCTCGCCAAAACCGCCTCTACCGGAACCGCCGATATCTTGGGAAGCTTCCGCGGCGAGCGCGGGTCCGGACATCCACGACAGGCTAAAGATCAACGACGCGGCAAGCGCCTTCTTCATCTGTCCTCCCCGGCCGATGTTTCGGCCTGTCTCTTATATTTATGAGAGTGATGGTAAAGGAGGGTAGTCCCAAGTCAACGCACAAAAGCACCGACTCCCAAATGCTGCAGAGCAATATTCATCTCGGATTGGTTGAAAATCCGATCCGGATCGACCCCAGGAGCCCCGATGTCCCTGCCCGAACTCGACCCGCTGGACCAGCGCCTGATCACCCTGCTGCGCCATGACGGCCGGCGCAGCATTTCCGACCTCGCCATCGATCTGGCGGTTTCCCGCGCCACCGTGCGGTCGCGGATGGAGCGGCTGGAAAAGGCCGGGGTGATCCTGGGCTACACCGTCATCCTGCGCGCCGATGCGGTGGAAGATCCCGTCCGCGGCATCATGCTGATCGAGGTGGAGGGCCACGCCGCCGACCGGGTGATCAAGGCGTTGAGCGGCATGCCCGCGGTCCAGGAAATCCACACCACCAACGGCCGCTGGGACCTGATCACCACCCTCTCGGCCACCAGCCTGCCCGATCTGGACCAGGTGCTGCGCCGCATCCGCCTGATCCCCGGCATCACCGCCAGCGAAACCAACCTGCTGCTGGCGACGCCGCGGACGACGCGGGCCAGATTGTGAGACGCCGGGGGCAGCCCCGCTCTGGACAGACCGGGGCACCCTCTGTCATGGTGGACTCAATGGCATTGTAAAGGGCATTGCCTCTTATAAGGGACACGGGATATGGCCGACGCCGCAGTGTTCGATCTGGTCATTCGTGGGGGGCGGGTGGTCGACCCGGAAACCGGGCATGATGCCGTGGCCGATGTCGGGATCACGGGTGACCGGATCGCGGCGGTGGGGCCGGCGCTCGCGGCCGGGCGGCGCGAGATCGATGCGGCGGGGCTGGTGGTGGCGCCGGGCTTCATCGATCTGCATGCCCATGGCCAGTCGATCCCGGCCGACCGGATGCAGGCCTTCGACGGGGTCACCACCGCGCTGGAGCTGGAGGTGGGCGCCCTGCCCGTGGCGGCCTGGTACGATCATCAGCAGGCGGCCGGCCGGGTGCTGAATTACGGGGCGGCCGCCGCCTGGCTGTTCGCACGCAAGGCGGCGATGATCGGGCTGGACCTGAACAGCGGCCTGCCGCCGATCGCGATGATGGGCGCGGGCGCCGGTGACATGCGCTGGTCGGTCGATGCCGCCACGCCCGCCCAGACCGAAACCATCGTCGACCTCACCCGCCGGGGGCTGGACGAGGGCGCGCTCGGCATCGGCATTCCCCATGGCTATGCCTCGGGCGCCGGGCTGAAGGAGATGAGCCGGATCTGCGCGCTCGCCGCCGCATACGACCGCCCGACCTATACCCATATCGCCTATATGTCGAACATCGACCCCAGAAGCTCGGTCCAGGCCTATGTCCAGCTGATCGGCCTGGCGGGTGCCACCGGCGCGCATATGCATATCTGCCATCTGAACAGCACCAGCCTGCGCGACATCGAAGAGGCGGCGGGGCTGATCCGCACCGCCCAGGCCCAGGGCCTGCCGGTCACCACCGAAGCCTATCCCTATGGCACCGGCTCCACCGTGCTCAGCGCCGGCTTTTTCATGGAAAGCGATTTCGCCGAGCGCACCGGCACCGGCTATGGCGCGATCGAGGTGGTGAGCACCGGCCGGCGTTTCGCCGACCGCGACGAACTGGCCGCAGCCCGTGCCGAGGCGCCCGAATCCCTGGTGCTCTGGCATTTCCTCGACACCGACGACCCGCACGACACGAAGCTGCTCGACATCTCGGTCACCTTCCCCGGCGGCGCCATCGCCTCCGACGCCGTGCCGTGGAGCAACCCCGACGGCTCGCTCTATGACGGCGAGGACTGGCCGCTGCCGGCCGACAAATCCTCGCATCCCCGCTCATCCGGCACCTTCACCCGCTTCCTGGCCCAATGGGTGCGGGAACGCGAGGTGGTGCCGCTGGTCGAAGCCATGGCCAAATGCTCGCTGATCCCGGCGCAGATCGTGGAAAGCTGCAGCAGCGCCTTCCGCCGCAAGGGCCGGCTGCAACCCGGCTGCGATGCCGATATCGTGGTCTTCGATCTGGCCCGGGTGCAGGACCGCGCCACCTTCGAAGCCATGCATCTGCCGGCCGAGGGCATGGTCCATGTGCTGGTCAATGGCGAGGCGGTGATCAGCGGCGGCGAACTCGTCATCGACGCCCGCCCCGGCCGGCCGATCCGGAGCGATCCCAGATGACAGCCGCACCTGCAACCGTCCCCATCCTGGTCATCACCGGCTGGCTGGGGGCGGGCAAGACCACGCTGATCAACAGCCTGCTGGCGGGGGCCGGCGGTCGGCGCATCGCCGCGATCGTGAATGATTTCGGCGCCATCAACATCGACGAAGAGCTGATCCGCGCCCGCACCGATACCGTCGTCGGCCTGGCGAATGGCTGCGTCTGCTGCACCTTGCAGGGCGATCTGTTGCGCACCCTGAAACTGCTGCTCGCCGACGATCCGCCGCCGGATCAGATCATCGTCGAGGCGAGCGGCGTGGCCGACCCGGCCGGCATCATCCAGGCCCTGTCCGACCCGGTGCTGTGGAAGAGCACGCGGCTGGATGCCGTGCTCTGCGTGGTCGATGCCGAGGATCTGGTGGCAAACCCTGCCCGGCGGGCCGACCCGCTCTGGCAGGCGCAGCTGGCGGCGGCGAGTTTCGTGGTCCTCACCAAGGCCGGCGGGCTCGACGCCGGGGCGGCGGCGGATCTCGCCCGCAGCCTGTCGCCCGGGGCCAAGCCGCCGGTGATCGACACCGCGCGCGAACCCCTGCCGACGACCCTGCTGCTGGATGGCGGCCCCGACCTCCCCGCCCTGCCCGGCCGACGCTTCACCGCAACCCCGACCGCCGCCGGTGAAGGCCAGGGAGAGGGGGGCCATGCGGGCAGCCGCTTCGCCACCACCACCTGGCAGGGTGCGGGCCCCGTCAGCCTGGTGGCGCTTCAGGCGCTGATCGGCGCGCTGGCGCCGGTGCTGGTCCGCGCCAAGGGGATCTTCCGCTTCACGGAAAAGCCCGGCCAGACCTGGCTTCTCCAGATGGTCGGACAAAGGGTGACGCTGGCACCGCTTTCGGGAGATTATCCGGAAGGCTGCCGCCTGGTCCTGATTGCAGAGGCCGGGCGGCTTGACGGCGCGGCCATCGCCGCGCAGCTTGCGCCACAGACACCTCTTTAACCGGAAGAAGAACCGCATTCATGCAGCGTGCGAAGGGCACCGACCGCATTCTCGACATCCTTGAACATCTGGAGACCGAGACCAGGCCGGTCAGCCGCAATGCGCTGGCCAAGGCGCTGAACTGCCCGCGGTCGACGATCTATTCCCTGGTCGACCAGCTGGTCGCCCGCGACTGGCTGACCCAGGACGACAGCGGCACCATCAGCCTTGGCCATCGGGTGGGGCTGCTGGGCCTCGCCTATTCACGCAATGCGCGGTTCGAGCCGGTGGCCCGCGAGGTGGTGCAGCGGGTGGCGAGCGAGGCCGGCGTGGTCACCGAAATCAACATTGCCGACAGCTGGCAGCAGCTGGTGCTGATTTCGGCCACCGGCCGCAGCCGCAATTATCTGCGCACGGTGGAAGGCTCGCGCTATCCCCTGCCGATCACCGGCTCGGCGCGGCTGCAACTGGCCGACATCCCGCGCGAGGTGATCCGCCGCAACATCCCGGACGAAGACTTCCGCCTGGGCTCGGGCGAGATCCTGCCCTTCGAGACCTTCTGCGCCGAAATCGACCAGGCCCGCCGCGACGGCCATTTCATCGCCCGCGGGCTGATCGACCGTTATGTCGGCACGGCCGGGGTGCCGATCCTGAACCGCCACGGCCACTGCGTCGCCACCCTCAGCATCATCCTGCCCCAGGCCGACCTGGACGCCCGCCAGAACGACCTGCTCGACATCCTGCGCCGCGGCGCCGACGAATTGTCGGGCTACCTCCGCGCCGCCGTCTGGCCGATGGGCGACCGGGCTTATGGGCATCTGTTTCATGATCGGGTGGGGGTTGGGGGGGCGGTGGGGGCGGGGTGAGAGGCCCAGACCACTGCAATCACGTGATGATATCATCATCAAGAGGTTAGCATCGGACATCGGCTACCACTCCCATTCCTCCTCGTCCCACTCATGCGCCATCGTGTCGGGGACAAGCGGCAGGTCGTCCTTGGCTGCGGCCATCCTCGCGAAGGCGTCGTCCCAGCCATCGCGTATGCGTCGCGTCGACGCCAGCACGACGACGCCGTGCTCGACGCGCATCTCGATCTCGTCGCCGAAGCCGCATTCCTTGATGACCGAGCTGGGAATCCGCACGCCCTTGGAATTGCCGATCGGGATCAGGTTCACTTTCATGGCCAAATCCTCCTATGTAATTACAATGCGATTACCGCAGCAGATACTGTCAATGCTTCCCCACAGGCCGTGATCACGGTAGCGAGGCAGCGCCGGTCATCCCCACTGGCTCCGCGTTACCGCTCCGTTGCGTCATAGAGGCCGGGAACGGTTTGGTCGCCCTGAGCGTCGAGCGCCTGAACGACGAGATCAAGCGCCGTACCGAGATCGTCGGCATCTTTCCGGGCGAGGCCGCCATCACAAGGCTCATCAGCGCCATTTTCCTGGAGCAGGATGATGAATGGGCCGTCAGCAATGATCCACACATCATACTTCCCGCCGTCGCAGCATGAGACAGCCGGCCAGACATACCGGAGACTTCGGCGCTATTGTGCGAGCTACACCACGGGGTGGGACACGATTTGGACAGAGATGGACGCCGATGCCGTAAGGCGCCAGATTGAAAGCGAGTTGCGATGAATCAAAAAGGGGCGCTATCGGCGCCCCTTTTCTACATCAGTGGTTCTTCACAAAGAAGAATGTCTTCCCTTGGTGGAGAATGATTGGATATTTTAGAAAAGACATGTGTCCGGATTCGTTTTGATAAGCGAGGGTCATCGCCGGGAAGAGTATATACATCCATTCCGGTAGGCGCGCAGTGTAATCTGTCATTATATCGTAGTCAGGAAATGTAGCCTTCGCATAGTCGATTCGCGAATCAGGGACGTAACTATAGGATGGAAAACCGGAAGTTGAGAGTATGCCAGACTTTACTGGCTCGGATTGTGGGGGAGACAGTGGACCAATTTCGGTCGGCGGGAGAATAGAAAGCTGGTAACCGCACCTTTTTGATTCAAAACATTTTTCAGACGTGAAATTGTATTGGATACGATATCCATCGTAATTTTTGCCGATCCGTTCTTCTGCGCGGACAACTGCGACGTCTGGCGCAAATTTTTGAACCGAAACCGTTATATCCGCCGTCTCGATCGCCTCGACGATCGCCTCGACAGCGTCTGTTGCAGTGGTCGCCTTCTCAGGTGGCACCCATGCGATCAGCACGGGCCAGGTCGGTGCTTTTGGTCCGCTGGCGCCTGCCAGAAAGCCTAATGCACCGCTTGTGAGCGATGTGAAACCCGCCGCAGGGGAGAGTGCACCGACAACGCCGCCGACGATGCTGCTGTCGAAGATGCCGGTGGAAGGGATGTTCGTGCCCTCGGGGATCCTCACGTCCCGAATCCCCTGGATGCCGGCCGCCCGCGCTATCCGGTAAGCGCGACTGTCACTTGGCAGTCCCTCGTAGCCGCTCTGGGGGCCGCTTGAAGCGCAGGCCTGTAAGATGAGCGCAAGGGCGGCTGTAACGGCGAATGACGTCTTCTTCAAGGCGCTGGCTCCCGAGTGGTGGTGTCCCAGCATACAACATTGGTGCGGTCGAACGAGGGGCCTGCGAGGGGCTTCCAGAGCGCCGTCGCAAGCGGCATCGTTCTACTCGTGGTTTTTACGCTCTGGCTGTCGATGATCGCAACCGACGACAGGCGCTACGCGATCCCCCCCAACCCCAACTCCCCCGGCACCCTTTCATTCCCCGCCAGCTCCCCCGCCAGCATCCGCCCGGTGGTCGGGCCCAGGGTGAAGCCCTGGTGGCCGTGGCCGAAATTCAGCCACAGCCCCTTGTGGCGCGGGGCACGGCCCACAACCGGAAGCATGCCGGGCATGCAGGGGCGGTTGCCGAACCAGGCCTCGGATTCGACCGGGGTGCCCAGGTCGAACAGCTCGCCGGCAGCCATGCGGGCGCGGTCGATCTGGTGGCGGGTGGCGGTGGCGGTCAGGTCGGTGAGTTCCGCGCCGGTCAGCACCCGCAGCCCCTTGCGCATCGGCGCCACCACGATGCCGCGATCGGCATCGATCAGCGGCAGGTCGGGGCCGCGGCCGCCGGTGAAATGGCGGTGATAGCCGCGCTTGAAGAACATCGGCACCCGATAGCCCAGCGGCCGGAGCAGATCAGCGCTCCACGGCCCCAGCGCCACCACCACATGTTCGGCCTCGATCGGCCCGTCGGGGCCGTCGATCCGCCAGGTGCTGCCGGTCTGGCGGAGCGTGGTGGCATCGGCGATGACGGTGGCACCGCCCCGCGCGCTGAACAGCCGGGCATAGGCGGCAACCAGCGCGCCCGGATCGGCGCAGCTCCAGGCATCGGTCCAGTGCACCGCGCCGGCAAGCCCGATGCGGAGCGTGGGCTCGGCCTGCGCGAGGTCCTGGCCGGTTTCGATCCGCGCCGCCACGCCGAAATCCTGCCGCAGCCTTTCGGCCTCGTGCACCGCCTGATCGAAGCTGCGGGGCCTGCGATAGACGTCGCGAAACCCGTCGCGGCGGATCAGATCCCCGGCGCCGGCCGCCTCGATCAGCGGCGCGTGGTCCTCTCCGGCCTGCCGGATCATCGCGCTGTAGACCGCGGCGATGCGGCGATGGCTGGCCGGGGCCGACGCCAGGAAATAGCGCAGCACCGGCCCCGCCCAGCGATGCAGCGATCCCGCCCGCCAGCGGACCTTGTCGTTGAAGCCCAGCGCCGCCGACAGGATCTCCCCCGCCTGGCGGGGGAAGGGATAGGGCTCCACCGCCTCCATCTGGATGATGCCGGCATTGCCGTAGCTGGTTTCCTCGCCCGCCGGGCGGCGATCGGCCAGCGTGACCGCCACCCCCAGCCGCTGCAACGCCAGGGCCGTGCCGACGCCGACCATGCCGGCGCCCAGAACGATGCAATCCTTCATGAAAATCAGATCCCCGATGACAGAAGACAATGAGAGGGAAGGTTACGGACCCGGTTGGAGGTTATGCACCCGGCCGGAGGGGCGCAATCTCGCGGCAGGCGGCGAAATCCCAGCCGCGGCCGGGGGCGGCGTCGATCAGCGCGTGGGTATAGGCATGGCGCGGGGCCACCAGCACCCGGCCGGCCGGGCCCTGTTCCACCACCCGGCCCTGCTGCATCACGATCACCTCGTCGCAGATCTGGGCCGCCACGCGCAGATCATGGGTGATGAACAGGATGGCGATGCCCAGCTCGTCCTGCAGCCGTTCCAGCAGTTTCAGCACCTGATCCTGCACCGACACGTCGAGCGCCGACACGGCCTCGTCGGCCACGATCACCTCGGGCTCCATGGCGACCGCCCGGGCGATGGCGATGCGCTGGCGCTGCCCGCCCGAGAACTGATGGGGATAGCGGTCCAGCGCGTCCGCCGTCAACCCCACGGTCTGAAGCAGGCTTCGCGCCCGGGCCAGCGCCTCGTCCCGCGGCCGGCCGAAATTCATCGGCCCCTCGATCAGGCTGTCGGCGATCCGCCGCCTGGGGTTCAGCGAGCGGTACGGGTCCTGAAACACGATCTGGATCTTCTGGCGCCGCCGGCGCATCGCCCCGGGGTTCAGATGGGTGATGTCGGTGCCGGCCAGGCTGATCCGGCCCTGGCTGGGATCGATCAGCCGCATCACGCAGCGTGCCACCGTCGACTTGCCGGAGCCGCTTTCGCCCACGATACCGATGGTCCGGCCGGGCCTGAGGGCGAAGCTCACATCCTCGGCCGCCCGCTTGGCCAGGGTCGGTTTCAGGAAGCCGCCGCTCCGATATGTCTTGCCCAGCCCCGCCACGTCCAGCACCGGCGGGCGGGTTTGCGGATCCCGGGCCGCGCGCGGCCGCAGGCTCGGCACCGCCGCCAGCAGGGCCCTGGTGTAGTCGTGTTCGGGGGCGCGGAACAACCGTTCGGCGGGGGCGGTCTCGACCAGCCGGCCCTGGCGCATCACATGCACCGTGTCGGCGATTTCCGACACCACGCCCATATCATGGGTGATGAACAGCACCGCGGTGCCGTGCACCCGCTGCATCCGGGCGATCAGCGACAGGATCTGCTTCTGGGTGGTGACGTCCAGCGCCGTGGTCGGCTCGTCGGCGATCAGCAGGGCCGGTTCCAGGATCAGCGCCATGGCGATCATCACCCGCTGGCGCTGGCCGCCCGACAGCTGATGCGGATAGGCGCGAAAGATCCGCGCGATATCGGGCAGATGCACCTGTTCCATCGCCGCCAGCACCCGGGCGCTGCGCTCGGCGCGCGACAGCCTCGCCCCTTTCGATCGACCATGCGTCTCCAGCACCTCGGCGATCTGGTCGCCGACCCGCATCACCGGGTTGAGCGCGGTCATCGGCTCCTGAAAGATCATCGCCATCCGGTCGCCGCGCAGGCCGCGCAGCTGGCGCGGCGTGCGGGTCAGAAGCTCCGTGCCCTGAAGCAGGATCCGCCCCGACCGGACGTTCAGCACGCCGGGCGGCAGCAGCCCCATGACGGCAAGCGAGGTCAGGGACTTGCCCGACCCGCTCTCGCCCACCAGGCAGGCGGTCTCGCCCTGCCTGATCTTAAGGCTCACCTCGTCCAGCACCGGCCGGGGGCCGGCCGCGGTCTGAAGGTCGATGCACAGCCGGTCGATGGCGAGCACCTCTTCGGCCCCGTCGAAGCCGGCGGTCTTGAAACGGCTCGTCATCGGCTCAGCCCTCCCGACGGCGCATGCGCGGATCCAGCATGTCGCGCGCCGCATCACCCAGAATGTTGATCGCCAGCACACACAGGGACAGCAGCAGCCCGGGCCAGAAGATCAGCGACGGCTTCAGCAGGAAATAGCTGCGGCCCTCGGCCATGATATTGCCCCAGCTGGGCGTTTCGGTGCCGATGCCCAGCCCCAGGAAGGACAGGATCGATTCGATCAGGATCGCCGAGGCACAGATATAGGTGCCCTGCACGATCAGCGGCGCCAGCGTGTTCGGCATCAGATGCCGCCACAGGATCACCGGCATGCGCGTGCCCAGCGTCATCGCCGCCTCGACATAGGGTTCCTCGCGCGCCGACAGCACGACCGAGCGCACCAGCCGCACCACCCGCGGGATCTCGGAAAAGGTGATCGCCAGGATCACCGACAGGACGCTGGCGCCGTGGATCGCGACCAGCGCCACCGCCAGCAGCACCGGCGGGATCGCCATGAAGGCGTCCATCACCCGCATGATCACCGCATCGGCGGTGCGGAAGAAGCCCGCGACCAGCCCGATGACCAGGCCGGCCATGATGCTGACCGCCGCGGTGCCGATGCCGATCAGCAGCGACACCCGGCCGCCATAAAGCACGCGCGACATGAGGTCACGGCCCAGCGCATCGGTGCCGAGCGGGAAGTCGCCCCCCGGCGGTTTCAGCCGGGTCAGCGGCGACAGCGCCAGCGGATCATGCGGCGCCAGCAGCGGCGCCAGAAGCGTGGCGAGCACGATTGCCGCCAGCACCAGCACGGCCAGGCCAGGAACGATCAGGCCGGGGACGATCAGTGCCGGCATCTGACGGATCGAACGAAACATCTGTGCCATCAATAGCGGATCCGCGGGTCGAAGAGCGTATAGGCAAGGTCGATCAGCAGGTTGACCAGCACATACAGGCCGCTGGTCAGCAGGATCATGCCCTGGATGACCGGGTAGTCGCGTGCCATCACCGCATCGATGGTCAGCCGGCCGATGCCGGGGATGTTGAACACGCTTTCCACCACCACCACGCCCGACAGCAGCATGGCGAAGCCGGTGCCCACCACCGTCAGCACGGGCACGGCGGCATTGCGCAGGCCGTGGCGCAGCAGCACCCGGGTCTCGTCCACGCCCTTGGCCCGGGCGGTGCGGATGAAATCTTCCCCCAGCACGTTCAGCAGGCTGGCGCGGGTCATGCGTGCGGTCAGCGCGACATAGGCCGCGGTCAGCGTCAGCGCCGGCAGGATCGCGTGGCGCAGGAATTCGCCGAAGCCGGCCGAGGGTGCGCGATAGCCCTGCACCGGCAGCCAGCGCAGATCGGCGGCGAAGATCTTGATCAGCACATAGCCCACCACGAAGGCCGGGACCGAAAACCCGGCGACCGAGACGATCATCACCACCCGGTCGCCGATGCGGCCATGGCGCCAGGCGGCGAAGGTGCCGAGCGGCACGGCGATCGCCACCGACAGGATGATGGTCAGCACCGCGATGTTGAGCGTGGGCCAGATCCGGTCGGCGATCAGCGCATTGACCGATGTGCCCGACAGAAGCGAGGTGCCGAGATTGCCCTGCAGCAGCTGCCCCACCCAGTGGATGAACTGCATAAGGATCGGCTCGTTCAGGCCCATGGTCTGGCGCAGCTTTTCGATCTGATCAGGGGTTGCGGCATCGCCGGCGATGATCGCGGCCGGGTCGCCGGGCGTCAGCCGCAGGATCAGGAAGACGATCAGCGCCACGATCGCCATCACCGGAACGACCGCGAGGATGCGTTTGACGATATAGCCTGGCATGGGCTTGGGCTCCGGGCGGGCAGCTGCCCGGCCCGCCGCAGGGCGGCAGGGCCGGGCCGGCGGATGGGGATCAGTCGGCGAGCTTCAGGTTCCAGAACACCGGAACCGCCGTCGGCAGCATGTCGGTCAGCCGGTTGCTGCGCGCCTGCACGAAGGGATAATTGCCGAGCGGCACGAAGATCACCTGGTCCAGCACATGTTCCTGGATCCGGTGCGCCACCGCCTTCTGCGCCTCCAGCCCGTCGGCCTTGAGATAGGCGGCGCGCAGGGCTTCGAGTTCGGGATCGTTCGCCCAGCCGAACCAGCCGGTATCGCCGGTGGACGGCAGGATCGGGTTGATCAGCGGCGTGTTGGACTCAACCCCGCTGATGAAGCTGGTGAAGATGTTCCAGCCGCCCTCTGCCGGCGGCTTCTGGCTGGCGCGGCGCGACACCAGGGTCTGCCAGTCCATGGCCTGCAGATCCACCTTGAACCCGGCCTCGCGCAGGGCGGCGGCGATCACCACCGGCGCGGTGCCGACGGTGCCGAGATCCGTCGCCTGCATGATCACCACCGGCGTGCCGTCATAGCCGGCCTCGGTCAGCATCTGCCGCGCCCGGGCCGGGTCGCCGCCGGCCTTCAGGCTTTCCGACCCCGCCTCGCTGCCGAGCGGCGTCCCACAACCAAAGATCGCACCACACAGCTTATAGTAGTCGGGGTTGCCGATCAGCGTGGCCATGACCTGTTCCTGGCCAAGCGCCGCCATCGCCGCCCGCCGCAGGCGGACATCGTTGAAGGGCGGATGCTTGAAATTCATCCGCGCGAAGACCTGATAGCCCAGCGGATCGCGGGTCTCCACCGTCACGTCGGGGCTCGATTTCAGAATGTCGAGCAGATCGATCTGGACGTTCTCGATCAGGTCGACCTCGCCGCCCATCAGCGCGCTGATCGCGGTCTGATTGTCGGGCATCGTCACCCATTCGACGCGGTCGACATTGACGACCTTGGCCCCGGCAAGGCCGGAGGCCGGCTCGCTCCGCGGCTTGTAGCCGTCGAAGCGGTTGTAGACCACCTTCACCCCCGGCTGGAAATCCGCGCTCGAAAACACGAAGGGGCCGGAGCCGACATAATCGGTGATCGTCTGATCGGCAGGCGTCGCCGCCACCCGCGCCGGCATGATGAAGGCCGGCACCGAAGACGGCTTGGCCAGAACCTCCAGCAGCAGCGGGAAGGGCTCGGTCAGGGTCCAGACGACCTTGTCGTCACCCTCGGCCGCGATGCCGGCCGTGGCGACCATCAGAAAGGCGGCGGCGCCGTCGCGCGCGCCCCAGCGCTTCAGCGAGGCCACGACATCGGCGGCCGTCACCGGCGCACCGTCGTGGAAGCGTAGCCCGTCGCGGAGCGTGAAGGTATAGACCAGCTTGTCGTCCGAGATGCTCCAGTCCGCCATCTGCGGCCGGATCACACCCTCGCCATCGCCCGCGACCAGCACGTCATAGACCATATAGCCGTGATCGCGGGTGATATGCGCGGTGCTGACGATGGGGTCGAGCATGCGCAGCCCCGAATGCATCACCGCCGTCAGGGTTTCGGCCTGCACCGGCCCCGCCATGGCCGCCAGCACGACGGCGGCGGCGGCAAGATTGCGCCCTGCCCCCGTCCCGGTCACCCCTCTGGCGGCCCTGCGGAAACGCCTGTTGAACCGCATGTCCAATGCCTCCTCTGTGCACCGCCGCATCGGGCGGCCATGCAGCACCCACGACCGGACCGCCGACGAGCCTGCTCCCCAGCCTCGCCATCCCGCCCCTTTTGGGCCTGCATGTCTTTTGTAATGGACTTATGTTCCCCGTAATGATCAGCTTATTTTATTGAGGACTGATGTCAACGCCAATTCGGCACGCGCGCCGATGCGGCGGGCATGTGGGGCAGAGGCTGTGCGGAAGAGAGGTACCGGTGCCGGTACCGGTGGCGGGGCGCTATGCCGGGCGGAGATGGATCGCGACCACGGCCCCGCCCTCGGGGCGGTTGGCCAGCGTCAGATCTCCGCCATGGGCAACCGCGATGGCCTGGACGACCGAAAGCCCCAGCCCCGTGCCGCCCGTGGCGCGCGACCGCGAGGCGTCGCCCCGCCAGAACGGGTTGATCGCGACCGCATCCATGTCCTCGGGGAAACCGGGGCCGCGGTCCAGCAGGCGGATGACCACGCCGCCATCAGGCAGCGGCGCGGTTTCGACGCGCAGCCAGCCGCCGCCGGCTGCATAGCGGCGGGCATTGTCGACCAGCGCCAGCACGGCCTGGCGAAGCCTGGACGGATCGGCGGAGACGGGGGCCGGCTGAAGATCGGTTTCGACCGTCAGACCCTCCGCCTCCAGCATCGGCTGCGCGGCCGACAGAACCGCCGCCACCACCCCGGCCGCATCCAGCCTCTGGCGCTGCATCACCAGCTGCTGGCCGATCGCCAGCGACAGGGTGCGCAGATCCTCGACGATCCGGCCCAGACCTTCCACCTGAAGCAGAAGATCCGCCAGCATCCTGCGGTCCATCGGGAAAACGCCGTCGAGTATGCCCTGCAACCCGCCCTGCAGAACCGTCAGCGGTGTGCGCAGTTCATGGGCGACCGCCATGTTGTTGAAGCGCAGCCGCGTCTCCATCCGCTCAAGGTTCGCAGCCAGCGTGTTGAAGGTGCGGACCAGGCTTTCCACCTCGCGCGTGCTGCCGGCCGAGGCGGCGACGCGGGCGGAAAAATCACCCGATCCCAGAACATCGGCCGCCGCGGTCAGGTCTTCCAGCGGCCGGGCGATCCGCCGCGCCAGATAGACCCCGATGATCGCCGAGACCACTGCCGACAGCAGGCTGTAGGCCAGGGTGGCGATCTGCACCTTCAGATCCGCCTCGGCCGATGCCGTCTCCAGATGATCGATGAGCGTCTTAAGCCCGGCCTCGTCGGGCAGCAGCCCCTCGTAGACGCGCGTATAGGCAAGCGCCGCCTCGGGCGGCAGGCTGCGATTGATGCTCTCTTCCAGATAGGCCGAATACCAGGTGACGCCGATATAGGCGAGGCCCACGCTCAGCATCAGCATGGTCGCGATGGCGATCGCGGTCAGGGTGGCGAGCGGCAGGGCGCGGGCTCTGCGCCAGCGCGTCGGCCGGCTCATTGCGGGTCCGCCAGACGATAGCCGACGCCGCGCACGGCCGGGAAAAAGCCGGTCTCGCCCATTTCTTCCAGCTTGCGGCGCAGATTGGAGACATGGGTGTCGACGGTGCGGACCAGCGCATCGCTTTCCGGCAGGCAGGCATCCAGAATGTCGGCGCGCGCAAAGACCTGGGTCGGGTGGCGGATCATATGCGCCAGGATCCGGAATTCGCTCAGCGTCAGCGACAGCAGCCGGCGCTCGCCGTCGCGGTTCACGAAGGCCGCATGGCTGCCGAAATCCACCTCGATCGCCCCGAAGCGGCGCAGCACGGTATCGGGCCGCTCCAGGGTCCGGCGCAGCACGGCCTTGACCCGCGCCACCACTTCCTGCGGGTTGAACGGCTTCACGACATAGTCGTCGGCCCCCAGATGCAGGCCGCTCAACCGGTCGATATCGTCGGCGAGCGCCGTCACCATGATCACCGGGGTCGCACTGGTCTGCCGCATCCGGGCCAGCACGGCGAAGCCGTCGATCTTCGGAATCCGCACGTCCAGCAGCACGATATCGGGCTTCAGAAGCGCGTGATGCTGAAGGGCGGTTTCGCCATCGGCGGCCTGAACGGTGCGGAAGCCCTCGCGCAGCAGATAGCCGTCCAGAATCCGCGCAATCGCCGGCTCGTCCTCGACCAGAAGGACAAGATTATTGTTCATATTGAATGCCTTGCCGCCGTTGACCGGGTCGTCGTCGCCAGCGGCGACGCCGGACCATACGGGCTTCGGCCGTCGCCGACAATGCCCGGGCGGGCGGGTGGCCCGATCCACACAGGATCTTCATCCGGTCTTCGCCATTTCTTGACAATCGCGCCTCACCCTTCAGTCGTCCCATCTCAAGGAGAGGCCGGCATGCACCCCGCCCCACAGGGCTATGCGCCCCCGATTTCCACCCCCCTGCCGGGACCCACCCCCCTGCCGGGACCCGGCCCCCTGCCCGCACCCGGCCGCCGGACCGGCATCGACCGGGCACCGTCGGTGATCGCCAGATCGATCATCATCGTCAGCTTCGCCTTCATGATCTTTCCTGCGATCGATCTTGCGGTCGCCCATCGGGTCGCCGACGGGTCGGTCTTCGTTCTGGCGCAGGATCCGTTTCTGAAGGGGCTGCGCGCCTTCGGCCAGGGCAGCCCGGCCTGGATTCTGGGGCCGCTGCTGCTGCTGATCCTGGCGCACCGGTTTCTGCCCCGGCGCTATGCGATCTGCCCGCCACACAAGCCGCTCTTCGTGCTGATGAGCTTTGCGGCAGGCCCGCTGCTGATCGTCCACACCCTGAAACCCCTGATCGGCCGCGCCCGGCCGCGCCAGCTGCTCGATTTCGGCGGGGCGGCGGATTTCACCCCGGTCTGGCAGTTCTCCGATGCCTGCGCGCGCAACTGCTCCTTCCCTTCGGGAGAGGCCGCCGGGGCGGCGGCGGCGCTGTCGCTTCTGGTCTTCGTGCCCGCGCGGCTGCGATGGGTCGCGGCCCTGATCCTCGCCCCCGTGCTGATGATGATCGCGGGCAACCGCGTGCTGTTCGGCGCCCATTTCCTGTCGGATGTGGTGCTGGCCTGGCTGTTCACCATGCTGGCCATGGCCTGGATCTGGCGATGGATGCAGCCGCGCGCGGCGCGCATCGACCGCGTCCTCTCAAGCGCCCGGCCATAGGCTGCACCTCCGTCAATCCGCTGGACGGCCGGCACGGCCGGTGTGACCATCTTCGTCACGCGCCCAGCCAGAGATCCCGCCCATGCCCGATCCCCAGCCAGACCCGCTCACCCCCGTTCTCGACGACATCGCCGATCTGGGGGCGCTGACCCGCAGCCTGTCGGGGCGGTACGAGGCGATCTTCCGGGGCTTCCGCGCGGCACTCGCCCGGCGGCTCGATCAGGCGGAAACGATGGCCGACGCGGCGCTTCAGGCGATGGCCATGGCAGAGGCGACCGTGGCCGCCTTCCGGGCGGCCTTTCCCAACCAGCCGGCGCTCGCCTGCACGGGGGGCTGTGCCGCCTGCTGTCATCTGTTCGTGGCGGTGCCGCCGGGGGTGGCCGAGGCGATGGCCGCCCATATCGCCGCCACCCATCCGCCCGCGGCGCAGGACCGGCTGATCGCCGATCTGCGCGCGGCGGCGGCCGCCGCGGCTTCCATGGCCGATCCGGCGCGGCTCAGGCGGCGCTGCCCGCTTCTGGGCGCGGATGATCGCTGCACCGTCTATGACGTGCGGCCGCCGGCCTGCCGGGCCTTCACCTCGACATCGGCGGCGCGCTGCCGCCAGCTGCTCGATGATCCCTCGCGCGACGTGCCCCAGAATGCCGGGCAGTATCGCCTGTTCATCGAGGCGACGGCCGCGCTGCAGGAAACCGCCCGCCGGCGCGGCCTGGCGGACGGGCAGCGGGGGCTTGCCGCCGCCCTGCTCGATGCCCTGGGCGACTAGCGTCTCAGGTGCTCTGGGCGACTAGCGTCTCAGGGCAGCCAGATTGTCAGGCCGCCGGCTGGGGCGGGGCTTCGGCGCGGCTGCGACGACCGGCCAGGACCTCGTCGAAGGCATCGGCGATGCGCGCCACCGCGGTCAGCAGCGGCACATCCCGCAGATCATGGCCTTCGGCCAGGGCGGCGGCGTTCAGCCCCGATCTGCGGGCGCGGGCGACCAGCCGTTCGGCCAGGGCGTAATCGGCGGCGATCCTGCGGGCCAGCGCTTCCAGAACCGGGAAGGCGGTTTCAGACTGTGCGACGTTCGACATGACGACGATCCTTGGAACGGCACGTCCGGGACATCTGATGGGGGGAGACGACGGGCGTGCCAGGGCGTTATCATAGCCCGGGCGCCCCCGGCAAACCCGGCCCGGCGTCTCAGATACCCGGCCCCGCGTCTCGATCCGCGGCGGCCGTTATGAAAGACCACCGACCGTGCCCAACCCTTCCGTTCCCCGCCCGGACCAGCCCGCATCCGCCCCCGCACCGGCGGCCGGCGTGGTCCGGCTGTTCGATGCCGATGCCGGGGCCCATGATGCTGCCTTCGAAGGCTGGCGCCTGGCGCTGGACGGCCTGTTCGACGTCTCGCGCCCGCGCGATGACGCCGAGCCGTTTCGGGGCGGCATCGTCGCGCATGATTTCGGCCAGGCGGTCGTCACCGACACCCATGCCGGCGGCCAGCGCTTCCGGCGCGACGGCCGCACCATCGCCCGCGGCGGCCTGGATCATTTCCTGGTGCAGCTCTACCGCCAGGGCGGCTTCGACGGAGAGGCCGAGGGCCGCGACATGGCGGTCCGCCCGGGCGATGTCTGCCTGTTCGACCTGTCGCGGACCATGCAGACCGATGCCGGGCGGTTCCGGAACGTCACCCTGCTGCTGCCCCGCACCCTGCTGGCGCCGCTGGTCGACACGCCCGACGATCTGCACGGGCTGGTGCTGGACGGCAGTTCCGGACCCGGCCGCATTCTGGCCGCCCATCTGCAAAGCCTGGTGGCCCAGGGCGCGCTGATCGATCCGGCCGATGCCGGCCCGGTGCTGGAAGGCACGGCCGGGCTGATCGCCGGCTGTTTCCGCCGCGCCATGGCGCTGGCCGGCCCCACCGACGGCGAGGCCGCCCAGGTGGTGCGCCACGGGGTGCGCGATGCCGTGCTGGGGGCCATGCACCGTTTCATCGATGCCAACCTGACCTCGCCGGAGCTGACGCCCGAGGCGCTGATGCAGCGTTTCCACATCTCGCGCCCCACCCTCTACCGGCTGTTCGAAAGCTCGGGCGGGGTGGTCGCCCATATCCGCGCCCGGCGGCTCCGGCGCTGTTTCGCGGCGATCACCGATCCGGCCCAGGCACATCGCCGGCTGTCGGACATCGCCTATGACTGGGGCTTCACCGACGACACCGCCTTCGCCCGCGCCTTCCGCCGCAGTTTCGGCCTGTCGCCGCGCGATGCCCGCCGCGCGGCGCTGGAAGCCCGTGCCGCCGGCCACCACGACGGCACCACCCGGGCGCTCCCCGGCGGCGACCCCGGCCTGCAACGGCTGATCCGGCAGCTGCGGACCGTCTGAGGCCCCCTGCTGCACCCTCCCCCCCTGCCACCCGTGCAGCCCGGCCCTGCACATTCCGCCATCTGCAATCACTCGCCTGATCGCGCGGGATAGGGCACACTCTCAGCCTTGAGAGGATGCCGGTTCGGGAGGACCGGCCGCGACGCGCGGCCAACGCGCGCGCAGAAACGGCAGAACCTGGGCAGTCGCGAGGCGGGGTCGGATGACGAGGTATAAGAGCGGCGGCGCTGCCGATGCAGCGCTGATGGGATCGCTGGTGCGCCTGTGGCTGGAAGCGGGCACGGTGATGATGATGCGCACCGGCATGAGCCTGTTCCAGACCGGCCCGGCCGGAGAGGAAGTCCGGATGATCGCCGAAAAGCCGGCCGCCTTCCTCCAGGCCCAGGTCGCCGCCACCGCCGCCGCCGGCGCCGCCATCACCCGCGACCCGATGGACCCGATGGGCGCCATGGTCGCCGCCGGCCGCGCCTGGACCGGCGTGATCTCCCGCAAAACCAGCGCAAATCGGCGCCGGCTGAACCGGCATATTTCGGCGAAGTGAGGGGTGGGGGTGGCCGCCGAGGCTTTGCCGGCAGCCATCAGATCGGCGGAAGCCCGGCAGGCAGGCAGGCCGGTCAAGAGGTCTTCCGGACATCCTGTTCTTCGACGAACCGGAGCCTGGTCTGCACCCGCATGCCATGACGCTGGTGTCTGAAATGCTCAAGCGTCTAGCCAGGACGCGGCAGGTGTTTATCGCAACCCGGTCGCCCTACATGGTGGACTGCTTCGACCTCGACAATATCGTGGTCGCCGAAGCCAGCGACGGGGCGACGACGCTGCGCAACCTCCCCCGGGCGCAGTACCAGCAATGGCTGGATGACGCCTGGCTCTGTCAGATATCTGGCTCCTGTCGGATATCTGGCTGAAAATGCCCGTCGGGGTACCCGGATGATCAGGGTGGCCGGATGAATCGCGTCTGCATCGTCTGCGAGGGTGCGACCGAGGTGGAGTTCGTCAAGGGGTGTCTGGCGCCACATCTGATGGATCATGGTGTGAGCGCCTATCCCTCCATCCTGCGCGCGCCATCGGGCGGGCATCGCGGTGGCCGCATGTCGGTCGAACGGCTGGCGCGCTTCCTGTCCCATCAGTATCGGGAGACGCGCCGGCTAGACGACCCTGGTGGATTACTACGGGTTCCAGGATGCCGGCGGCTGCACGCGTGCAGATCTGGAACAGGACATTCTGGCGCATGTTACAAAGCATGCGTCCGGCATCGATACCCGGTTCATCCACCCCTATGTTCAGATGCATGAATTCGAAGGGTTGCTGTTCTCGGATGTCGAACAGTTTCAGTATGTTCTGGACGGCTGGGATGCCGGGGTCCGGCAGAGGCTGATCGCCATACGCGCGCAGTTCTCGACACCTGAAGACATCAACAACAGCCGCGCAACCGCGCCTTCTAAACGGATCCTGGCCGCCTTTCCGGACGGAAGCGACAACAAGACCGAACACGGCCCGGTGATCGCCGAAGCCATCGGCCTCGCCACGATCCGGCGGCACTGCCCCCAATTCGACGCCTGGGTCGCCATGCTTGAAGCCTGGGGCAACGGCTGAGCGGCCGGGCACCGCCCGTACGGGATCCTGACGCGGCGACGAAGCCGGATCCCCGCCTTGCGCCGGGATGACGGTGGGCAGGATGTGCCGGGACCGGCAGCGCCAGCGCCGGACATCAACGGCGCGCCGCGTGGATGGCCAGAGGGCTGAATCGACCGCCAACCCGGGGGGACCGGGTTGCGCGGTTTCCATGACCAGAGCAAATGGTCATGCCTTCAAACGTTGGACAACGCGGACGAAAGCCTGACCAGGTTTCCATGACCGGAGCAAATGGTCATGCCTTCAAACGTAATTTCAGCACAATCGGCTGGCTGGCAGAAGTTTCCATGACCGGAGCAAATGGTCATGCCTTCAAACTGCTGGAAGGTGCACAAAATAATCGACCAAGCACAAAAAGTTTCCATGACCGGAGCAAATGGTCATGCCTTCAAACTCCCCCTCTTCCAAGCCCTTGTCAAGGGCCCTCCGAAAAGCGTGGCTTCCGTCGGGTTCAGGCCATTTGCATAACCGGTTATGCATCCCGGACAACCATGTCTTTTTTCTCAATATAATCAATATTATAATAATTCCACTGGGTTATCCGTAGCCGGCTGCGGCTCACACACCCCTCTACTGCCATCCCCGCCCGTCGTCTCCGCCTGCGCGGGGAAGAGGGGGTGAGGGGGCAGGCATCGCCCTACCGCCCGGGACCACCCCATCGCCGCCACCCGGCCCTCACAAGGTCGCCACCTCCCACCCGATCCCATGCTCCGCCGCCACCCGCCGGAAGCGGTCATGCAGCCGGTCGAAGCTGGCGGTGTCGCGGGCGACCAGCAGGAAGCCTTCGCCATCGGTCAGCGGCAGCACCACCGCCTCGATCGGGGCACTGAGCGCGGGCGCCGGTTGTGCGATCTCGGGCCGGCCGGGCGGGCGCCAGGCCAGAAGTTCGGTCTCGAAAAGCAGATCGGCCGTCGCCGTCAGGGTGTCGTGATCCGGCGTCGGGGCCTCTGCCGGCACCAGGATCAAAACCTGCTGCTGCATGCCCCAGCGCGCATTGTCCAGCGCCCCGTCGATCACCGCCGCCGCCGGGCCGGTGGCAAAGATCAGCCGCCGGGTCAGCCGATAGCGGATCCGGGCGCCGAGCGTCGCGCAATAGGCCGGGTCGATCCAGAATACCACCCGCCCCTCTCCGGTCACCGCCTCGGCCAGCCAGGCCGCCAGCTCCGGCGTCGGCTGGGCATCCACCGGCGGCGGTTCGGTGGAGAAGGCGACCCGCACGCTCCGGCCATCGGGCCGGACCGGATCGGCGATCAGGCGGTTGCCGGGCGTGGTCACGGCTGCGCTCCGCCGGCCGCCGCAGGCAAGCTGGTCTCGGGCAATGGCGTGAAGAAGGTATCCGCCGCCCAGTCATAAACCTCGCCCGAAACCGCCTCGCCAAGCGCATAGCCGCCGATGCCACCGACGATGCAGCCACCCAGCGCACCCACGCCCGTGCCCAGCCCCGGTTCCACGAAGGTGCCGGCGGCAGCGCCCAGCTGGCCGACACCCCGGCAGCCCAGCCAGGCGCCGGTCCAGCCGGAGACGACCTGCACCGTGCGCCGGATCGGCCGGTCGGCGACGACGATCGACCAGGCATCGATCGCGACACCGGCAATCAGAAACACCCGCCCGGCATAACGATAGGCCCGCGCGCCCTGATAAAGCGCGGCCCCGCCGCGCCCGGCCGGCGCATGGTCGCTGATCCGGAAATTGTCATGGGTGCCGCGCTGGTTCCAGTGATAGTCGATGGTGCCGCTGCGCGGATTGGGGCCGTAATCCAGCCGCAGCACCCGCTTGCCGGTCACATCCTGGAAGAACAGGGTCGAGGTCGAGCGGCCCCGAAACCGCGGATCGCGCGTGTCCAGCGCCACCGCCAGCCCGTTGGTCCCGGGTATCGGAATCCGCACCACCGACCCCGCCCCCACACCCACCGGGATCATCCCCGACATCAGGTCTTCGTCGCTGGTCACCTCTTCGCTCAGGGTCGGATCTGCCATGATCTGTGGTCCGTGATGGTGGTGGCGGGCGTGATGGTGATGGCGGTTGGGGGCGGGCCGTCACCCCCCGCCAAAACTCCCCCGCACGATCTCGAACACCCGCCGGTTGGCGGCGTCGATCAGATAGGGGTCGGGGTCGGGGCGCGTGCCGGCCAGGGCGAAGACCACCCAGCCGCGCGGTTCGCGGACGATGGTCATCTCCACCCGCACCGGCACGCCGGCCGGGTTGACCGCGGTGGTGCTGCCGGTCTGCACCTCGGCCGTCGCACCCGGCGCGCTTGCCCGGTCCAGGGTCGGGGTGTCGAAGGTCAGGTCCTGCCGGGTGCGCAGCGTTTCGGCCACTTCCGCCGCCAGCGCCGCATGATCCGTCGCCGCCGCAGGCGCCAGCGTGCCGACATAGATCAGCCCCACCGGCCGGCCGCCGGCATCGGTGGCGGTGAACTGCCGCCCGGCCGCGCGGGGCAGGCGATCGTCCGCCGCCATCTTCCAGGCGGCCGGCACCAGCAGCCAGGCGGGGATCGGCCCGTCCCAGGCGGCCTCGCGCATCGGCTCGGCATAGGGGCCGCCGATCAGCCCTTCCAGCCGGAAGCCTTCGGTGGCGACGAACAGCGTCTCTTCCGCCGCCGCAAAGCCCTCGCGTGAGACCGAGGCATCCACCAGAAACATCAGATCGCCGGATTTATAGCTGCGCAGCCGGTGCACCCGCCCCTCGCGCGCGGCCAGAACGTCGCCCTGCGCACCGGCTGCCCCCGGCAGGCGGCGGGCATCCAGCACCTGCCAGTCATTGGCCGTCAGCCATTCCACCATCCAGTCGGCCGGCGCCAGTTCGCGCCGCATGCGCTGCACCGCCACCTCCAGCCGCACATCACCATCGGGCGCCGACCACGCGGCCAGCACCGCCAGCCCGTCGGTCTCTTCCGCCCGGGGCGGCAGGGCATGGGTGGTCCAGCCATGGGGGATCAGCACCGAGAAATTCGTCCCCGGCCGCCGGGCATCGCCATAGGGCACCCGGCTGTAGCCGGCGGCGATCTCAGGCCGCGGGGTGACGGGTTCGGTCATCAGCCCGGCGGCTTTGGCCCTGCTGCCACCCGCCGGGACGGCCAGCAGCAAAGCGATGCCGAAGATGATGGTCGGACGATGCCGGGCGGCGCGGTCAGACGACATCAGGACCTACCGGAGCGAGAGGCTGCGGCGTGCGATGTCATAGGCACGCGCATTGATGCCGTCGATCAGAAACGGATCCGGATCAGGGCGATTCCCCACCAGCAACAGACTGATCCAGCCACCAAGAGCCTGCCCGCCTGTCACGGTGACGGCCACCCGGACCGGCTCGCCCGCCGCATTGCGTCCTGCCGTGACGAGCTGCCGCGCCGGTCGGCCGTCGATTTCCGCAGCCTGAGCAAGCTCTGCGCCCTCGGGAATCGTAACTTTCTGATCCCGCTCGATCATGGCCAGGAGATCTGCGGCAACCGCCTTATCAGAAGCATAGCGATCGCGTGGAGCTGACATGACGTGGATCAGTCCGACGACACGATCGGGGGTCGCAGGATTGGCGAAGAACAAGGATGTCGTATCCGCCCCCGCATCGGTATCCCGTCGCATGGACCAGATTTCGGGCATTATCAGATGGAAGGCGACAGGCCCCGATACCTCCACCTCGCGCATCGGCTCTGCAAACGCATCGGGTGGAACCTCGCCCGCGTCGAAACTTTCGACAGCCACCAGCATGGCTTCCTCCTGGTCGGCAAGACGATGTCGTGCCGTCGATGCGGCGACCATGAATAGCAGCCCGGCCTTGCGATAGGTGCGCAGGCGGACGACGTCGGCGCCCTTCGCCTCGCGGATCGCAAGCACGTCGATGCCGATGTCCGGTCCGGATGCGCGCGATCGCTGGTCCAGGATGCGATAGCCGTTTGCGCGGCCCCAGACCAGAAACCAGTCAAGGGAATGAACCTCCCTCAGGAGACGCTGCGCGTAAACATCGACCCGGGCCGCGCCATCCGGCGCTGACCACGCAGCAACGCGGGCCAGCCCGCCTCCCGGGGCAGGGAGAGGGGTCTCTACCGGCTCAGTCGACCAACCATGCGGAACCACGATGCTGAAATCCAGATCAGGTGCCCGATCGGCCGAGAAGCTCACACGCGACATGCGCCGTTCGAGCACCTCCACGGGAGTCTTGGGTTCGGTCAGGAGACGCATTTCATTCATGTTCCCGATTGCGATGGCTTGGGACGCGCGACTGTCGACGGGCAGGAGGGCTGCAATAACGAGGCCTATGATCCAGATGGCGAAGCACTGGATCGCGAAGGCATTGCCGAGCAGATTATCCGCAGCCAGCCGCCGGATCTGACCTTTTGAGAACAGAAACAGATAGATGCGAAGGCCGCGGGGAATCCGGTCTGGCGTCATCCGGGTCTGACGGCTCTCGAACGTCGTCTTGGCCAGGATGGCGGTCGCAGCGGAGAAGGCGACGAACAATCCGAGAAAAAAGACGCCCGTAAAGAGGTAGGCCATGATCGTCAAGCCGTCGAGAAGATAACCCGCTGCACCGGAGGCCACCATGACCACCATGGCAAGGACAGCAAGACGACCAAGGCCACGACGGTTCGGCAGAAGTCTTGCAAGGGCTTCCATCATTTTTGCCCCGCCGGGCCGATGCTGCCATTCAGGCGGTAGCCCAGGCCGAACACCGTGCCAAGTTTGGCATAAGAGCCGACATGCAACCGCCCATCTACGTTATCATAGTAGCCAAAGCCACCTCCCGATAGTGCAGCCGAACCCGCAGATGCAGAGCCGGTCGCATTGATCTGTGCGGTCCAGTCATCCGGTACGCCCGGCAGCCAGCCGAGGGGTATCGACAGGCCCCCTTCGACCACACCTTCCGCAGCCACAGCACTCGCCGTACCGCCCAAGGCAAAACCCGTTCGCCGGCCATCATGCCCCAGAAGAACGTCGCCCTTGGCTTTGGCCTGCATTTGCCGGAATTCGCCGGCCGCCTTTCCTCCAAAGGAGGACATGTCCCCAAGCGTCGCCTCGCCACGCATGGTGGCCATGGTCGCCGACGCTTCCCCATATGCACCTGCCCCAAAAGGCGTAATACCCGCATGGCCTTTGCCTTCGGCCGCCATGACGTCAAGGCTGCCGCCAATGCTCCCGTATTCCCCTTCCAGTTTGCCGTCCAGGAAGGCCCCGCCCCCCTTGAACTCCGCCTCCACCCGGCCGTCATCGGCGGTGACCGATCCCTCGCCGCCCATCACCCGGGCGGTGCCGCCATCGCCGTCGCGCGTGCCGGCCCAGGCCTCGCCTTCGGCTTTCCAGGCCTCGCGGTCGCCCTCGGTTCCGGGTGTGGCCGGCTGGTTCTGGACATAATCGCCATAGGCCGGCCCGCAATTCAGCATCACCAGCGGGCCGTTGCTGCCGACGCCGTCGGCGGAAATCGTCACCGAGGATGTGCCGCCGGCATCTTCATCCAGCAGCACCTTGCCCTTGCGCACCACCCCGTCTTTGTTGACGAAGATGAAATTGTCGGTGTTGCGGACCTGAAGCAGCTTGTTGGTCGATGAAAAGCTGATGCCTTCGGCCGACAGGTCGAAGAAATGGCCGTTGGTATGTTCGAACCGCACCCGCTCGCCATCCAGGATGATCCGGCTCATCACATGCTGGATCAGCACATTGGCGCGGGTCTTCACCACCTCGCTGTTGCCGACCGCACTGCCCCAGAGCGTGTTGGTGTCCTCGGTCGAGACATTGGCGGTGTTGATCATGCGGTTGCGGCCGGCCATGCGGGCATGGTCGCGCTCGGCCCGGAACAGCAGTTCCTCCGCCCCCGCCAGATCTTCGAAGCTCAGCTCGTTGAAGCCGCCGCCGCCGGGGCTGGTGGTGGATTTGAACGAGGTCCGGGTCTTGGTCGCAGGCAAAGTCAGGGGTGGCATGGTCTCGGCATTGGGCACGGTGCCCACCACCAGCGGCCGGTCGGGGTCGCCCTCGATGAAGGCGACCATCACCTCCATGCCGATGCGCGGGATGGTCTGCACCCCCATGCCCCGCCCGCCCCAGGGCTGCATCACCCGGATCCAGCAGGATGATCGGTCGTCGCCGGTGGCATAGCGATCCCAGGGAAAGCGGACCTTGATCCGGCCATAGCGGTCGGTGTGGATCTCCTCGCCCTTGGGGCCGACCACGGTTGCGGTCTGGACGCCGTCGATGGTGGGGCGCGGCGTGGTCTCGGGCGTCACATAGCGGGTCGCCGCCGGAATGGCGCGGAATTCCGCCGCATAGCGCGGCGCATCTCCGGCGGTGCCGACTTCATACCCCTCGGCGCTGGCGCGGTGCGACACCGCCGTCACCACATGGGGGCCGCCGTTCTCGATCTCCGACGGGTGGCCGGTCAGGGTGAACATGTCGCCCGGCGCCAGGCAGCGATTGGTCGCCAGCGCCTCGACATGGTCGACATCGCTTTCGATCGCCGCCATCCAGCGCGCGGCCCCGCGCCTGCCGCTTTCCGGCGTCAGATGCCGGCCATGCCAGTCATAGATCTCGTAGGGCCCGTTGGTCGTCAGCCCGGCGACCGATCCGGCCCGGCCGGCAAGATCCACCTCCGGCGCCTCATAATCATAATCCGACCGGGCGACCGCGCCGGTCACGAAGCGGAAATGCCGGTCCCAGCGGATCACCCCGTTCAGGTCGATATCGGTGGGGGCGAAGCGCAGCACCTCGTCCGGCGCCGGCTGATAGGCGTGCACGCCATCGGCCACCACCAGCAGATGGGCGTCTTCGCGATGGCGGAAGGTCCAGAACAGCCCGTCCTCTTCCATCAGCCGGGCGACGAAGTCGAAATCGGTCTCGCGATACTGGACGCAATAATCGCGCTTGGGCGGGGTGTTGATCACGCCGCCGAAATCGAAATCCTGAAAGCCGTTCTCGGTAAAGATCCGGCGCATGATCTCCAGGCTGGTCATGTCCTGGAAGATCCGGCAGTCCGATGTCTGGGTCAGCAGCCAGGTCCAGGGCCTGACCACCAGCGTATAGGCGCGCCGTCCGCGGGCGACCGCCTCGTCGGCGGAAAGCTCGGTCACGATGCCGCACCAATGGCGCCGGTCGCCGCCGGCCGATCCCGCCGGCAGTTCCAGCGAGAACCCCACCGGCCGGCCGATCAGCTCGTCGGGCGCCACATCCTCGCGCGTTGCCCGCACCCGCAGCTCGAAGCGGAACAGGGTGGACAGCGCCTCGAACCCCTCCAGCTTTTCCAGCAGGAAGACGTCGCGGCCAAGGCTCGTGTCCAGCACCAGCAGCCGGCCGTCCTGGATCGGCGCCGAGGATATAGGCGCCCCTCCCAGGCTTCCGAGACCACCTTCCATCATTCCGGCTCCCTCATCGGTCTCCATCTCCGGCTTCGGCTGGCCGAGCCTATCATCGCCATCCGCGGGTCTGAACCGGCGGCGCGCGCCGCCCCGGCTTTCACACGATCCTGCCGCAGCTTTGCCTCAGCCCCGCTCATTGACAGCCGCCCTCCGCCTCGTTCAGCAGCCGTTCAGCGCGGGGCGAGAGCGGACAGCCCTTTTCCGCCAGCAGCTGCACCGCCAGCCGCGCCTTGCCCGGATCGACCAGATTGCCGGCGAAACTCGACAACCTTCCGTGGAATTCCAGCACAACATTACAGGTCCCGGCTGTGCGCCGCACATCCACCCGCGACACCGCCGCATAGGGAAGGCGATGGCTGCGCACCACGCCGTATTCCACCACATCCGGATGCAGCGCCAGTCGCGGCCGGATATCGCTGCTGGCCCAGCTGATCCAGGGCAGCCCTTTGATCCCGGCAAACCCCGCCGCCAGCGGCAGATGCAGCACCTCGCCATCCGCTGCCGCCCCACCGCCCGTCACCACCTCGCGCCGCACCGGCGCCGCCGCGGTGGCGTTCAGCTTGCCGCGCATCATCATCACCAACGCAAAACCGCCCACGCCCACGAACAGCAGCGCGAAAAGGGTGAAGATCCAGCCGGCCATCAACGGGGCCTCCCCTGCCTGCACCGACGCAAGAAAAGAAAGGTGGATCCCCGCCTTCGCGGGGATGACGGTGTTTCTTTTGTGCGGACACGATCGACGATGGTGTCGGACAGCAGCGGCGACGGCCGGGCGGCGCGGACACGGTCGACGCCGGTACCGGCAGTATCGGGACGGCGGGCAACACCGCCCATTCCCGCAGAACACACCGCCCATGTCCGACACCACCCCCACCCGCCTGCGCACACCCTCTCCACCGTCATCCCCGCCCCTTCCACCGTCGTCCCCGCCCCTTCCACCTTCATCCTCACCCCTCCCGCCTTCATCCTCGCCCCTCCCGCCTTCATCCTCGCCCCTCCCGCCTTCATCCCCACCCCTTCCACCGTCATCCCCGCCCCTCCCACCGTCATCCCCGCCCCTTCCACCGTCATCCCCGCCCCTTCCACCGTCATCCCCGCCCCTTCCACCGTCATCCCCGCCCCTCCCACCGTCATCCCCGCCCCTCCCACCGTCATCCCCGCCCCCCCCACCGTCATCCCCGCGAAGGCGGGGATCCACCTTGGCCGCCCTGCGAAGACCGCCGACAAACCGACCACCGGCCGCGAGGACGCAGGCGTCGAAGGGCCGACAAAGCCGTGGTCGCGAACGGTCATCGATCAGTCCTCGGGATTGATGTCATGCCTGGGCGGCGCCAACCCTGCATGCCATGAACAGCCGGGGCGCGGGTCCGATCGGTCCGGCCGGCACTGTCCGGCACTGTCATTCCGCCACCCCCGCCTCTTCCGCCGCCGCCGCCCCGCCGGTGCGGGTCAGGTCCGCCGTCCAGGCCGTGCCGTCCGGGGCGCCTGCCCCGCCGAAATCGGCGACATGGTGCAGGAAGACGTCCAGCAGCTCCGCCATGTCCGTGGCGCCGCGGGCGACCAGGGCTGCGCGCACGGGCGCCGCCTGGCGGGCGACCACGGCCGAGGGGTAGTCGCGGGCCAGCCGCACCACCGCTTCGACATAGGCCTCGGTCGACCGGGCGAGTGCCCTGGCGAGGCCGGCGCGGCGGGCCTCCATTTCGGCCACCGCCGCTTCCGCCTCGGCCAGCATCGCCTTGGCACGGCTGCCCGACCCCGCCTGTTTGCGCATTTTTTCGAGCGTCGGCCGCGCCACCTCGTCCACCGCCCGAGCCACCGCCGCCAGCCGGAGCGCATCGCCCCGCACCCGATAGCCCGACAGCGCGCCCGCATTCATCACCGCGCGCAACGCCCGGTCGCGGGCGGCATTGCTTTCGGCCAGCACCTCGCGGATCTCGCGACCCAGCCCGGCCAGCTCCGCGCGCGCCGCCTCGTCGGGCAGGCCCGCGGCCAGGGTTTCCAGCCGGGCGACCGGGTCGCCGCCGCCGCCGTCTTCGCCGCGGATCCGGGCCAGCATGGCATTGGCCTCGGACATCCGTTCCCAGGCGGCCGAAATCTCGCCCAGCCGTTCCTGCGAGGTGACGGCCGGCAGGCCGATCGCGAAGCGCGCGCCGATGGTGCGGCCGGTGGCGGGCCGGCCGGTGCGGGCATCGAAGGGCGGCAGCTCGCGGCGGTCGGCCGAGCCCAGCCGGTCGGCCGGGGTGGTGATGTCGCCGCCGCGCACCGCCAGCCCGCCGGCCTGGCCATGCGGCCGGCCGCGGCGGTTCAGGCGAAACGGTTCCTGCGTCAGCTCCGCGGCATTGCCCAGCATGTCGTGCAGCCCCAGCGGATCGGGTTTCAGCAGCCCCACCGGGTGCAGCTTTCCGCCGGCCGACCGGCTGCCCTGGTGCCAGGCATAATCCGATGGCGGCCCGTCCGGCATCGGCGCGTGGCGGGCCAGGAAGGTTTCGGTCGCAACCGCCGCCCCGCCGCGCGCGGCATATTCCCATTCCGCCTCGGTCGGCAGGCGCACGAAACCGGTCATGCCCGCCCGGCCCGGCAGGGCGTCGGGCGCCTCGGCCATCAGCCATTCGGTATAGCGCCGGCCCAGATCGACCGCG
The DNA here is from genome assembly GCF_039634785.1 of Tistrella mobilis. NCBI lineage: Bacteria > Pseudomonadati > Pseudomonadota > Alphaproteobacteria > Geminicoccales > Geminicoccaceae > Tistrella > Tistrella mobilis. The sequence continues at coordinate 72,155 of NZ_JBBIAB010000013.1, forward strand.
TCGAACCAGCTCATCTCCACCGCCGGCAGGCGGGTGCGGATGGTGGGTCTGGCGCAGTCGCCCAGAAGCGCGCGGCGCTGCGCCTCGGTCAGTTCGTATTTGGCCAGCAGGTAATAGCGCTCGCCCGGCCGGGCGGGATCGGTGAAGCCGCCGGCCACCGCCTCGATCCGCCGGCCGTCGATCGGCGACAGCGCCGCCCCGGCATCGCCCGCCTCGACGAGCACATCGTCCAGCGGCCCGTCGGCCGGGTGGGCCACGCGCCGGAACACCATCGATCCGCCGCAGGGCATGGGCAGCACCACATCGCCCGCGGCCGGCGCCGGGTTGAACATCTTTTCCGGCCACGGTTCCGCAGCATCAACCTGCCCTGCCGTCAGCGCCAGGGCAAGCGCCGCCAGCCACCACCGTTCAGCCCCCCACCGCCTAGCCATCGCGCAACCCCTCCGCCGGGGCGATCCCGGCCGCCCGCGCCCCCGCCCAGCCGGCGGCGAGCAGGGCGGCCGCCAGCGTCACCGCCGCCCAGATCCCGAAATCTTCCGCACTCAGCCGCGCGATCCGCTCCCCCGGCGCCAGATCGCCGGCAAAGACCCGGTCGAGTGCCGCGGCAAGCCCCAGATAGGCGAGCCCCGCCAGCGCCAGCGCGCCCGCGGCAAAGGCCGCCGCCTGGGTCAGCGGCACCACCACCAGGGCGCGGGCCGGAAAGCCGATCAGCCGCAGCACCGCCAGATCGCGGCGCTTGCGCTCCACCTGCGCCCGCAGATTGGCGGCCAGCGCCACCAGACAGCCGATCCCGGCCAGCCCCGCCACCATCCAGAACACCCGGCCCAGATTGCGGTCCAGCGCCTGCATCCGCCGGATCTCGGCGCCATTGGTGCGCAGCTCCACCCCGAGGTGCCGGGCGGTATCGGCCGCCAGCCCTTCCACTTCGTAGATCGTCGAGGCATACAGCCGGAAGCGGGCATAGCGCCGCGGCCGGTCGGGCGGCGGGTCGCCGCGCCAGCCCAGCGCCGGCACCGCCAGCCCCTCGCGGAAATCCTCGGTCGCGGTCAGCAGGTCCAGATGCACCAGGGCGGCGGTTTCGGGCCGCACCGGCCCGTCGGTGATGCCGACGACCGTCACCGGCAGCCGCGCCAGTTCGAACCGCCCGCCGCGCTGGCGGCTGACCTCGGCGATCAGGGCCGTGCCCGGCCCGGCCTGCAATCTCTCTGCCGCAGCCCGGCTCAGCACCAGCCGGTCGGCCGCCCCGGGCGCCGGCAGGCGGCCCAGCATCGGATCCCCCTGCCCGGTCGGCTGGATCGCCAGGCCCGAAATGGAGGTGCGTGCTTGGCGGTTGCGCAGCCGGGCCAGCCCCGCGGCGATCGCCCGGGTTTCGGGGGTCACGAAGGCCGTGCGCGGATCGGCGGCGATGGCGGCGATGTCGTCCGCGCCGAAACCGCCGCTCGCCACCGGCACGATCAGCCGGTTGGCGGGGTCGCGCACCAGCCGGTCGGCCATGGTGCCGATCACGCCTTCGCGCAGGCCGAACAGCACCAGCAGCGGCGCCAGCACCGCCGCCAGCGCCAGAATCTGGCAGAGCGACAGCCGCCGGTCGGCGACCATGTCCTGAAATGCCAGACGAAGGGGTAGAGGGGCGCGCAGGGGCATCACGCGGCCTCCGTCCAGAACCGCGCCCGCACCACCGGCCCCTCGGCCGCGATCTCGTGGCGGATCATCGCGCGCCCGGTCGCCGCCAGCCGCTGCCAGTCATGGCTGGCGATGATCGCGGTGGCGCCGGTGCGGTCCACCAGATCCAGCAGCAGGGCGAAAACCCGGTCGGCATTCGGCGGGTCCAGCGCCGCGGTCGGCTCGTCGGCCAGCAGCACCGCCGGGCGATGGGCCAGCGCGCGGGCGATCGCCACCCGCTGGCGTTCGCCCACCGACAGCGCCGCCGGCTTCGCCTCCAGCCGATGGCCGATCCCCAGCCGCCCGGCCAGCGCCGCCAGATGATCGGCATCCAGGCGCCCCGCCAGCTCGGCCGGGAGCGCGATATTGGCCCGCACCGTCAGATAGGGCAGCAGCCCGCCGGTCTGGAGCACATAGCCGATCGCCCGGGCCCGCAGCCGCGCCAGCGCATCGCCCTGCCGCCGCGCCCAAAGATCCGCCAGATCCACCGCCCCGAACCGCATCACCGCCGCCCGGTCGGGCGCCAGACAACCGGCCAGCAGGTTGAGCAGCGTGCTCTTGCCCGACCCGCTCTCCCCCGCCAGCAGCAGCACCTGCCCGCGGGCCAGCCGGAAATCCGGCACCTCCAGCTCATAGCCCGGCCGCGCCAGATGCAGATCGCGGATGTCGTAGATCGGGTCGGTCACGGCAGGGCATCCAGCGCGATCGGGTAGACCGCGGCCCCGCCCGCGCGGTCGTCGTCGAGTGCGATCCAGAGGTCGGCGTCGTCGTGGATGGCCCGGTAGAGCCGGATCTTGGCCGCCAGATCGTCGAGGAATTCGCGCTGCTGGCCGAAGCTCCAGGCCAGCCAGTCATCCTCGGTCAGCTCCAGCACCCGCGAGCGATAGGGCAGGCCTTCGAGATATTCTCCGATCAGCCCGGTATCGGCCAGGCGCCGCGCCTCTGCCCCCGCCACCCGGTCGGGCCGGCGGCTCATCGCGGCGGCGGCCCCCTGCAAGGCGCCGAAGAAATCGCCGGGCGCGATCCGCGTCGCCTCGCCCGCCTCAAGGATCGCCTGAAGCGTCGCCTGAAGGTCGCTCAACTGGTTGCGGGTGATCAGCACCCGCACATCCAGCGCCTTGGAGGCCGGGTTGGCGAGGTCGCGATCGGCCACCCAGGCCTGGAACAGCTCCGGCGGCCGGCTGCCCTGCTGCGCGCCGGCCCAGGCCAGGCGCATCGCCTGGCCGACCAGCCCGGTGCGCTCCAGCGCCTCGGCCACCGGCGCCGGCGCGGGCGTCACCTCCGCCGGTGCCGTATCCGGCCGCATGCCCTGGGCGATGGTGGTCGCCAGCCGCTCGACCACCGCCTCATAGGCTGCGACATCGCCCCCCGCCACCGGGAAATACAGCGACCCGATATTGGGATAATCGGTCAGGTCGCGATAGGCGGCCGCGGCGCGGGCGTGATCTTCCGCCCCGGCCGGGGTTTCCAGATGCACGGCGGCGATCGCGGTGCGGTTGGCGCGCGCCAGCAGGCGCAGCTGTTCGGTGCCGAGCCCCGAGGCGCCGCCGTCTTGGGCCCCCGTCCGCGGGCTTGCATCGGTGATCAGCACCACGAAACGCCCCTCGGCATCGCCCCAGTCCACACCCTCGATCGCGGTGCGCAGGCCCGCATAGGCATCCTCGCGGAAGTCGCGGTTCGACACCGTCGACGCCTCCAGCCGGCCGAGTGCGGTCAGGAAATCCGCCTGATCCGGGTCCGCCACCGGTTCGGCGAAAACCTTCGAGACATAGCCGTCGGGGCTGCCATCCTCCATCACGTCGCGGAAGCCGACCAGGCCGAAGCGCGGTGCGGCGGGCCCGAATTCCTTGACCAGCCGGTCGCGCACCCCGGTCATCACCCGTTCCGCCGCGCGGATATAGCGGTCGAACGAGATGCTGGTATCGACAACGAACACCACCCCGGTGCGGTAGCCTTCCGCGACGACATCGGGCTCTGGTGCCGCTTCAGGCGCCGTTTCGGGCGCGTCTGCCCCCTCCGAGGTCGCCGCCACATTCAGCGCCAGCGCCTGGAAGCCGTCGGGGAACCAGACCTCCTGCCAGTCCAGGATCGGCAGCAGATAGAACTGCCGCGAGATGTCGACATGGGCGGGCGGTTCGGCCGCGATCACCGGCGCATCGGCCGCCAGCGTGCCGGTCTGGATCGCGGTCAGCGTGTCGCGGGCGAAAGCGCCGGCATCCTCTTCCTCGACGATCCGACGCAGATCTTCCCCATCCTTAAAGAACAACGCCCGGTTGCGGTTGACCCGGTCGGTGAAGGCCACCACCAGGTTCTGCTTCCAGTCGATCACCGTTCTGGCCGGCACCCAGCCGACCGGCACCGACCGGCCGCCGCGGCCGACCTCCACCCAGTCTTCCCCGCCCGCCGTCTCGCGCCCATAGACGAAGAGCAGGCTGAGCGGCGGGATCGCCGCAGCGCCCTCCGGCGCATCCGCCCCCGGCCGCGCCACCGGCACGGCCCCCGGTCGGGTCAGCACCCGCTGTTCCAGGGTCGATTTCCCCGCCATCAGCAGGGGCCGCCGCTCGGGCGCGGATTGCGCCAGGCCAATGACAGGCAGCAGCGCCAGGGCCGTGGCCATGGTCAGCGTCTTCAACATCACCCCTGGCCTCCGCTACCCGCCGTTCCGTCCAAGGCATCGAACAGGCTCTGCGCCTCGCCATCGCCCAGCCTGGCCGCCTTGGCATAAAAGGCCCGCGCCCGTTCGACATCGGGCGATTTGAAGGGCGAGGGCTCGCCCGGCGCCAGGCGCGGATCATAGAACCGCCCGATCGCCCGCGCGGCCGGCGCGCTGCCCTCGGCGGCGGCGCGTTCCCACACCACCAGCGCGGTATCCAGATCGCCGCGGTCATAGAAGGACCGGCCGGCGTCGTACATCTCCGCCGCCGGCAGCTTCGCGATCCGCGGCAGATCGGCCACCGTCCAGCCGGGCGCCGCCTCCATCCGGGGCATGACCACACTCACCGCCCCGTCGGAGGCCTGCATCCGGTGGCTGAAGCCGAAGCCGATCGCCAGCACCAGCCCGATGGCGGCCGCCCCCACCGCCGCCAGCGTCCGAAGGCTCCAGCCCTCGCGCCGCACGGGTTCCGGCGGCAAGGCCGCGGCATCCCCGCCGATCAGCGCCCGCATCGCATGCGGCCGGTCCAGCGGGTCGGGGGCGAGCAGCCGGGCGATGTCGCCGCGCAGCTCTTCGGGCAGGCCCGACAGATCCGGCACCCGGCGCCGTGCCTCCACCGCGGCATGCAGCGTCCGGCCCATATCGAGCGGCCGCCCGGCCGCCGATGCGGCCAGCACCAGCCCCAGGCTGTAGATGTCGGTGCGCTCGTCGACCGCCCCCCCGAACAGCCCCGCCTGTTCGGGAGAGGCCCAGGCGAGCTTGCCGGCGAAGGCATCGCCGAAAATCGTGCGATGATCGGCACGGGCCAGCTTGGCGATACCGAAATCGATGATCTTGGCCCGGTCCAGATCGCCGCCGGCCAGCAGCACGTTGTCGGGTGCCAGATCCCGGTGGCAGATCCCCGCCTCATGCGCCACGGCAAGCCCGGCGGCCAGCCGGTCGCGCAGCCGCCGCACCTCGTCGGGCGTCAGCGGCTTCTGGCGGATCCGGTCGGCCAGCGACGGCCCGTCGACGAATTCCATCACCAGATGCAGCCGGCCGGTCTCGTCGCGGAACAGCCCGTCATAGCCCACCACCGCATCATGGCGGATCCGGCGCAGCGCCTCGGCCTCGCGCAGGAACAGGGTCACCACGCCCTCATTGCCCATCAGCTCGGGCAGGATCACCTTGATCGCGTGCTCGGTGCCCTGGTCGACATGGGTCGCGCGCAGAATCTCACCCATGCCGCCGCGGGCGATCACCCCGGTCACCCGCCAGGTGTTCAGCAGCACCCGGCCCACCGGGTCGGGCAGCTGCGGGACCACGGGGGCCGCGTCACCAGGGGTGTCGGCTGCCACGGTCGGCAGGGCGCCGGCCAGAATCGTGCGGTCGTCGTTCTCAACCATGGGGACGGCTCCAGGGCGTCAGGGTCACGTCCTCGATCGCGTCGCAGGCCAGCGCCACGGCGGCGATGTTGTCGGGGGCGTTGCGCGACAGCGCCAAAGTTTTCAGGGTCTGCACCGCGCGGGGTGCGGGGAAATTGGCGATGACATCGGCGATCTCGCCATCGCCCACGCAGCGCGCGATGCCGTCGGTGCACAGCAGAAAGCGGTCGCCGGGCAGCACCGCCGCCGCCTCCATCTCCAGCGCCAGATCGCCGAAGGCGCCCACCGCGCGGGTGATGATGTTGGCGGCCGGGTGGTCGCGGGCCTGATCTTCGGTGATCACGCCGCGATCGATCAGCTCCTGAACATGGGAATGATCGCGGGTGATCTGCCACAGCTGGCGGTCGCGCAGCAGGTAAAGCCGGCTGTCCCCCGCCCACAGGCACACGAAGCGGCCGCCATGGATCATAAGCACCACGACCGTGCTGCCGATCATCTCGCGGTCACCCAGCGCCCGGCCCTCGGCCCTGAGTTCGCCATGCACCTCTGCCAGCGCCCGGCGCACATCGGCCAGAAGCTCGGCGCCCGATGCCGGCACGGGGATGGCGTCCAGCCGTTCCATGATCATGCCGCTCGCCCGGTCGCCGCGGGCATGGCCGCCCATGCCGTCGGCCACCGCCCAAAGCCCGATATCGCGCCGGTCCAGAAAGGCGTCCTCGTTATGGCGCCGCACCCGGCCGGCATCGGTCATGCCGGCCGATCGCAGCATCATCGCCGCCCTCATGGCGCGCCTCCCCTCAGGATCTCGTGCCAGAGCCGCGGCTCGGGCAGGTCGGGCGCGAAGACGAAGCGCCCGGGCAGGGGGCCCGCCTCGCCGCGCCGGGGCAGGGTCCAGAACTGGACAGGCCCCGCCGTGCCCTGCGGCTCGGCGCGATGGGCCAGCGCCGCGAAGGCCGGGCCCAGATCGCCCGGCCGGTCCAGGCGCACCGCCACCACCCCGCCATCCAGGCTCTGCCCGGCGCCCCGGGCGTAGTGGTCGGCCATGACCGGCCCCTCCAGTTCCAGCAGCGCCCGTTCCCAGCGGTCGGGGTCGACATCGGGGTCCAGCGCCGCCAGCGCCAGATCCTCCACCCGCGCGAACCAGTCGGCCGCGGCCGAGGCCAGCCCCGGCGGCGGCGGCATCTCGTCCAGCCGGGCGGCGATGGTCAGCGGATAATACCGCCCCACCCGGTCGACGCTGGCCATCAGCACCCCCGCCGCCCCCTGGCGGCCGCAGATCCCCGGCGGCAGCACGAAGCGCCAGACCGGGGCCTGAAGGTAAAGCGCCAGCCAGGCATCCGGCAGGTCGTCGCGCACCCGGGCAAGCCCCGCGCGCACCCAGCCGTCCCAGGGCTCCACGAAGCCGTCATCCAGCCGGCGGCGGACGAAATCGCCCAGCCAGGGCAGCTTGCCGCACACGCCCGGCGGCGTGGCGGATCTCAGAAGCGCCGCGGACATGAAAACGACCTCAGATCGTCCAGAGAGAAGGGGTTGAGCACCGATCCGGCGCGGACCTCGAAGCGCGCGGCATTCTGCCCGGCCCTGAAGGTCACCTCGAAACGGTCGCTGGCGATCTGGCGCACCTCCGACCGGTCGATCAGCCGGAACAGCGCCCAGGGGCCGGTCAGGCTGGTCCCGCCCGCGGGCGTGCCGTCGGTGCCGATGAAGGTGACGCGCACCTGCTGCGGCCCGTTGCCCGGCCAGCGCAGCGGGATCGGCCGCACCGGCCCGTGATCATAGGCGGCGGTCTGGCCGTTCACCTCCACCACCACCCGGGCGGCCGACGGCGTCAGCGACACCGGCACCAGGTCGAAGCCGATATCGGGCACGGTGCCGCCGCCGGGGAAGAAGGCATCGCGGATCCGCGCCGCCTCGCGGAAATCGGCCAGCACCGCATTGGGAATGCCCAGATCGGCATTGTTGATCTTGCGCCAGCTCCAGCGCCGGCCGCCGGTCTCCACATAGGGCGCCAGCTCCTTGCGGAAAAAGCCGTCCAGAATGCCGCCGCCGGCGAAGATCCGCGCGAAATCATCCAGCTTCACATCCTGCCGGCTGCCGCGATCGAAGGGGTAGCGGCCGGCGAGCGCGGTGCGGCACAGATCGCGGCCGTCCAGCGCCCAGGCCTCGTTCAGCCGCGCCCTGGTATCGCCGATGGTGCGGGTCGAGGCGCGCTCGGCGATGGTCTCGGCCCAGCCGCGCATGACATCCGGCGCGCGGCCCGCATCCAGCGACAGCTGTTGCGCCAGCCCGGCCAGCTCCGCCTCGGCCGCAGCCCCGCCGCCGGGGCCGTCCACAGCCATGCGGCCGCGGCTCATCGCCCGGTAAAGCTGGCCCAGATCGTCGACGATCGCATCCACCGGTGCCTGGCCGCCGGGGCCGGCGGTGACGAAGCCGTCCAGCTCCTTGAACCGCTCTTCGACATAGGCGCCGGGCAGTTCCTGCGCCCCACCGCCGCGGCCGCCCGCCAGCGCATCAGATGCCGCATCGCGCAGCAGCAGGCTCGCGATCCGGCCGCTGAAGCCGAACTGGCGCTGCATCCGGCTCTCGGCCTCAAGCCCCACGGCATCGCCCGCGCGCTCGCTGCCGGACGGCCGGCCATTGCCCGCCTGCCCGGTATCACCGCCCCCGGCTGTGGCATCCTCCCGCGGGGTCGCCAGCCGGGTTTCGTCGGCCACCGCCTTCAGCAGCGTCACCATCGGCGATCGCGGCGAGGACAGCACGTTCAGGCTTTCCACCGCATGGGTGTCGCTCTGAAACGTCGCCAGATCGATATCGGCGATCAGCCCGTTCCAGATCCCGACATAATCGTCGTAATAGAGCTGCAGCGTGTCGCGGGCAAGCTTCGCCACCTCGTCGTCGGTCAGCGCGCGGGTCTTCTCGCTCAGCACCCAGCCCTCTTCGGCGGTGGCGCGCACCTCCGCTTCCAGCGCCGGCAGGAAGGTGTTGTGAAAGCCGTCATAGGTATAGATGCCGGGAATGCCTTCCGACAGCCGCTTGCCCGATCGGCGGACCAGCACCCGCGCCGCCTGCGGCCCGGCATGGTCGACCGGCGTCCAGGCCGGCAGGGCGGTTGCGGCCGGGCTTTCGACCAGCCGGGCATAAACCCGCTCCGCCAGAGGCTGAGAGGCCAGCAGCGTGCGGACCTGTTCGACCAGCGCACCATCCAGCGGCACCGAGGCGATCGGCCGGTCCAGCAGCGCCGCCAGATGGGCCTGAAGCGCGGTGCGCAGCGGCGCATTCTCTTCCCCCGGCCAGCGGTTCTGCCAGTCCAGCGCCATCCAGGCGCCGATCACCTCGGGCTCGATCGGCCCCTGTGCGCCCAGCATCAGATAGACCTTGAGCGCGGTATAAGACACATCCGACGGCGAGGCCGCCGCCCGCAGCTGGTTCTCCAGCCGCACAAGCAGCCGCGGCAGGAACAGGCGGTTCAGCGCCCGGTGATAGGCCGACACCGTGCCCTGCGACAGGGTGGGCGCCTGGTCCAGCCCGAAGCCGCGATCGATCGGCGCCGGCAGCCCGGCCTCGGTTTCGGCCGCACCGGTCGGCAGGTCGCGCAACCGGTCCAGAACGGGCGAAAGCTCCGCCAGATCGTCATCGGCCACCGCCGTTTCGGCAAACGGCGTCACCGCCGCGCGATAGTCTTCGATGCCGGCCTCTGCCTCGTCGATCAGCCGGCTGTTGCCCAGATAGGACACGGTCCAGGCGGCGATGCAGGCGATGGCCAGCACGGCCGCGGTCGCAAAGCCGGCATGGCGGATCAGCCGCCGGCGCCGGGCGACCGCGGGATCGGTCGCCACCACGCCCGCTTCGGCAAACACCACCCGGTTCAGCAGATCCGACAGGAAAAAGGCGCGGCCGCGGCCGGTCATCGGCGGCTGGGTGGTGCGGTCCAGGCCGAAGGACCGCGCCATGGCGCCGGTCAGCCGGTCGAACGGCGTGCCTTCCTGGGTGCCGCTGGTCAGATACACGCCGCGCAGCAGCGGCCGTTCGGCCAGCCGGGTCGGCTGGAACACCTGACGCAGGAAATCCCCCAGGGGCGCGCGGACCGATGCCATCTGCGCCGGAAAACCATGGATCAGCGCCCGGCGCTCGCCATCGGGCTCGGCATGCATCCGGTCGATGACCCGGGCGTTCAGCCGGTCGATCAGCCGGTCGAATTCGGCATCGAAATGCGCGACGGCCCCAGCGCTGCGGCCCGTGTCTCCCGCGCTGCGGCTGCCGCTCTCCCCCTCGCTTTCCACCTCGTCGTCGAAGGGGAAGGTCATGCCCCAGACCTGGGCGCGGCCGGCCGCGTCCAGATCGTCGAAAAACGCGGTGAACCCGGCCAGAAGATCGGCCTTGGTGACCAGCACATAAACCGGCACCCGGACATCCAGCTGTTCGGTCAGCTCGCGCAGCCGGCGGCGCAGCGCCCGGGCATGGGCATCGCGTTCGGCGGCAGAGGCCAGCGCCACCTCGGCCAGCGAAATGCAGACCAGCACGCCGTTCACCGGCTGGCGCGGGCGGTGCTTCTTCAGCAGATCCAGGAAACCCTGCCAGCCGGCGCGGTCACGGCTGCCGGCACCCGTCCCCGCACCCGTCCCCTCGGCGGACATGCCGCCATCGCTGTCCTGGGTGGTATAGCGGCCGGCGGTGTCGATCAGCACCGCCTGGTCGGTGAACCACCAGTCGCAATCGCGGGTGCCGCCGATGCCGCGCATCCGCCGCTCGGCCTGATCCTCCGCCAGGGGGAAATCCAGCCCGGAATTGATCAGCGCGGTGGTCTTGCCGGCACCGGGCGGGCCGATCATCAGATACCAGGGCAGCTGATACAGCCATTGCCGGCCACGGCCCAGCCGCGACCGCTTCAGCGTTTCCAGCGCCTGGACCATGCGTTCGCGCAGCCGGTCGACCTCTTCATCCTCGGGCGTCGGGCCCTCGGCCGAGGTCATGGCCTCGATCATCGCGGCATTGCGGCGGCGGGCGGCGATCACGCTCCACACGAAAGCCACCGCCCAGATCAGGAACAGCCCGCCCGCGATCAGCGCGCGGGTCAGCACCGGTTCGAACGGCCGGCTGTCGCCGATCGCGACCAGCGGCCCGCCGATCCAGACCAGCACGCCCAGCAGGGCGACGCCCAGAAAGCTCAGGAACCATTTCGAGGCCAGAACCTCGATCACGCGCGACATCAGGAAGCCCTCCCCCTGGTCGTGGTGGCGGCGGCGGGGCCGGGTTCGGCGGTCTTCATCAGGATGATCTCGATGCGGCGGTTCTGGGCGCGGCCGGCGGCGGTGGCGTTGTCGGCGATCGGCTCGGCGGCGGCCCGGCCCTCGACCGTGAACCGGCCGGGGTCGGACACATGTTTCGCCAGCAGCTCGACCACCGCCTCGGCACGGGCGACCGACAGCGCGGTATTGTTGGGGAAGCGGATCGTCGAAATCGGCTGGCTGTCGGTATGGCCGACCACCTGCACCCGGCCGGGTTCGGCCTCCAGCGCCTGGCCGATCCGGTCCAGCGTAGGGCGCTGGCCGTCCAGCACCGTGTCGCTGGCCGATGCGAACAGCCCGTTGCTGTTCAGCCGCACGGTCACCGACTGGGCGTCTTCCAGCACGGTCACCAGGCCTTCCCGGATCTCGGGCTCCAGGAAGCGGCGCAGCCGCTCACCGGTCTGGTTCTCCGTCACCACCAGCGGCGGCGGGGTGGGTGCGCTGCGCGCGATCACCACCGCATCGGTGGGCGGCAGGGTCTCCACCGCCGCCAGCACCGGCTGGGTGCGGGCATCCAGCGCCAGGCGGAAACCGGCGAAGACCAGCACCAGCAGCACCAGCGTACCCACCCCCACCAGCCACAACGGCACCAGCGTGCCCAGCGGCCGATGGGCGGCTTCCAGCCCCTGCCAGTGCGGTGACAGTGCGGCGGCGGGTTCGTCGCGCACCTGGCGGATCGCCCGCCACACCCGGTCGCGCACCAGGCCCAGCGTCTGGGCGCCGGCCGGGTCGACGCGATAGCGGCCCTCGAAGCCCAGCGACAGGCACAGATACATCAGCTCCAGCAGCGTCACATGCCGGGCCGGCTGTTCAAGGCTGCGGTCCAGGATGTCGAAGAAGCGTTCGCCGCCCCAGGTCTCGTTGTAAAACGTCGACACCATCGACTGGCCGGTCCAGATCGACCGGCCGCCCCAGGGGGTGTTCAGCACCACATCATCCACCGTCGCCGCCACGGCATAGCGCGCGGCGCGCAGCGTCTCGCCATCCACGCCATCGGCCGCGGCGCGGCGTTCGAAGGCGCGGATCTCGGCGATCACCCGCTGGCGCAGGGTCGGCACGTCGCGATGCACCGCCCGGCTCTTCAGCCGCACGATCAGCGCGAACAGGGGGGCGGCTGCCCGGGCCAGCGGGTTCACGCCGGTGCGGGCGAAGATGCCGGCCGTTTCCGGCATCGCTTCGGCCGCACCGCCATCCCGCAACCAGGGGCCGGCCTCGTCGTCCAGCGGCCCGACCCCCGGCTCGACCGGCCCCGGCCGGAACGGCCCATGGCCCAGGGCATCGTGACCCAGGGCGTCGTGACCCGGGGCATCATGATCCGCATAGCCGCCATGGGCGCGGGCCTCGGCCAGCCGGCCCAGCGCCGGCACCACCGTGCGTTCGGCCGGGTCGGTCACCACCGCCGCGGCGCGGGCGCGCCCCGGGCGCGGTCTCAGAATCGTGCGGTCGGCATCTTCGCCGAAGGGATCGTCATCGACCATGGGTCACACCTGCGGCGCCTTGATCGCCCAGCATTCCAGAACCAGCCCCGGAAACTCGCCCGCGACATGAACCGCCATGCCGCCAGAGGTTTTCAGGTCGTCCCAGAACCGGCTGGTGCGTTCGAGTTCGAAATACTGCACCCCCGGATGGAAGGGCAGCTGACGCGGCGCCACGGCCAGCGGCCGGATGGCGATGCCGGGCAGGGCCGCGTTCACCAGATTGCGGATCTGTTCCACCGGGCCGATCTTCATCTGCTGCGGCAGATGGCGGCGCACGGCTTCGGCCGGGGCATCGGCCTTCACCGCCAGCACGAAAGCCGCCTGGTCCAGCAGGCTGCGATCGTCGATGCGGGCAACGCGGATGCCGTAATTGCGCAGCTCCAGCGGCACGGGGATGGCGGTCTGTTCCAGCACCGCCGACAGCGCCTGGCGCAGTTCCGTCATCACCGCCCGGAAGGTCCGGCCAAGATCCTCGTGTTCATAGGGCGGCAGCGATGCCGGCCGCTTGGCGCCGGCGGTGAACACCGCCAGATCGCCCATCAGCGCCAGCATGTCCGTGTACAGCCGTTCCGGATGCAGCCGGCCCAGCGCCAGCAGATGCGCGAACACCGGTTCGTGGCGGTTCACGGTCTGCAGCAGCATGTAATCGGCAATCTCGGCCACCCCGCCCGCCCCGGCATGGGCAACCCGGTCGGCCAGCGCCTCGCCGCGCTGATGCAGCATGCCGGCAATCTCGGTCGCATGGCCGGTCAGCACCGGCGATGCGGTCACCGTCAGCACCGGCGGCACGAAACGGGTATCCAGCACGATCTGCCGGTCGGGCCGGACTTCGACGATCCGGGCCAGCGCGATCGTGGCATAGCCGGCGCGGTCTTCCCCCTCCAGCAGATAGCGCAGGCGCAGCCGCCCGATGCCGATCCGGGCCTCGGCGGTGCTGAAGGCGTTGGCATCGGCCACCTCGATCTCGCGCGCCGCAAACCGGGTCGCGGCCTCGGGCGCATCGGCATGGTCGACATCCGCGGCACCCGGCCGGCGCAGGGGAACCCCAAGATAGACAAGCCGGTTACGGGTATCGGGCGGCACGGCCAGCGGCGCCGGGTGGTCGGTATCGTCGGGCACCGAAAACAGGGTGCCGTCCTCGAACACGCCCCGCACCCGGGCGGCGGCAAAGCGGCCGGTCCCCAGAAGATCCTGATCGACGGCAAGCTCGACCAGCCCCCAGGGGCAGGGTCCCAGATCGGCCACCCGGCCACGCACCAGCTTTTCGATCCAGCGATCCTGCTGCTGGAAATGCTGGGGCCGGATGAACATGCCCTCGGACCAGACGACCTTGTTGTCCCATGACATGGATGCGGATGTCCTTAACGAAGATCGGGGGAAGGGTGGCTCTGGCGGCGGGAAAGGTGGATCCCCGCCTTCGCGGGGATGACGGTGTTTCTTTTGTGCAGAGACGGTCGATGATGGAGCCGGACAGCGGCGGTGGCGGTAGGACGGTGCGGCCACGATCGGTGGCGCTGCCGGCCATGGCGGGCCGGCGGACGGCCTCGACCGTCCCCACAGACCCCCTCGCCCATGTCCGACACCACCCCCACCCGCCTGCGCCACACCCCCTCCACCGTCATCCCCGCGAAGGCGGGGATCCAGGTTTGCCGCCGTGCGAAGACCGCCGACAAAACGGGCACCGGCCGGGAGGGCGGGGGCGTCGGACAATGCCGGCGCGGCGGGCACGGTCCACCGTCCCCTCGGAACGCGGCGCCCATGTCCGACACCACCCCCACCCGCCTGCGCCACACCCCCTCCACCGTCATCCCCGCGAAGGCGGGGATCCAGGTTTGTCGCCGTGCGGAGGACAGCGACAAACCGGGCACCGGCTGCGAGGACGGGAGCGTCGAAGGGCTGACAGGGCCGTGGTCACGAGCGGTCATCGGTCATTCCTGTGGAGGCCTACCTGGATCCCCGCCTTCGCGGGGATGACGGTGTCTCTTTTGTGCAGAGACGGTCAACGTTGGTGCCGGACAGCGGCGGTGGCGGTGCCCCGCAGTCACTCCTCGGGCTTCAGCCCGATGGTGACGTCGGTGCCGTCGATCACCACCTGAAGCGGTTCCAGGTCGTAGGGGTCGACCTCGATCAGCGAGCGCCAGCGGGCCTCGTCGATGTCGCGGAAGCCGGCGACCACGCCGATGGCGCGGGTGCGCTGGTCGGCTGAAAACACCAGCTCGCGGCTGCTGCCCGGGGCCATGACCAGTTCGCCCTGGTCGATCAGCGTGCCGCCCAGAACTCCGCGCGGGTTTTCGTTCAGCGCGAAGTAATCCGCCTGCTGAAAGGCGCCGGGCTGGCTCAGCTGGAAGAAGCGCAGCACCACCGGCGAGGCGCGGCCTTCGGCATCCGGGTTGGCGTCCTTATGGGCCAGGATCGCGATCTCGGCCTCGTCGGGGGCGCTGTCGCCGAAGCGCAGGCTGAACAGGCGGTCGGCGGTGCCGATCAGGTCGCTGACCGGCCGGTCGCTGCAGGCCTGGAGCGGCAGGGCAAGGCTTATGGCCACAATGGCCATACGGAAAATGGACGATCTGGCCATCAGCGCCGGGCCTCCCCGCCCTCCGCCGGTGTCGCGCGCTGCATCGGGATGGCCCCGTGAGAGGTGGCATAGCCGCGGGCGAAACCTTCGGCGAACAGCGACCGCGCATCCTCTTCGGCGCGGCTGCGGATCTCGGCATGGCGGCGGCGATAGCCGTCCCAGAGTGCCGCCTTGCGGGCGGTGGAGACGATGGCCCCCAGCCCTCCGACAGGACCGACGGCGCGTTCAGTCGCCTCGGGCGACAGGGTGTCGATCACCACGCCCAACCCTGCTTCCAGCCCGCGCACCATGGCGATCTGGTGGGCGGCGATGTCGTCGAAGCCCTGTTCCACCGCCTTCACCCCCGATGAAAACGCCGGCAGGGTCGGCTGCAGAAAGGCCAGCATCGCCTCTTCGGGCGTCGCCGAAAATTTCAGCGGGTTGTTGTTGCGCGGCTTGATGGTGGTGCGCTCGATGCGGAATTCGCCCTTCAGCTCGGCCCGGGCCGACAGGGTTTCGATCAGCCCGCGGGCGGTGGCGCGGAACACCTCGCCCGCGATCCGCAGCACCTCTTCGGCGCGGGCCGGGGGCAGCTGCTCGCGGGTCAGCCCGGCGCCCGACAGGAAGGCGTCGTAAAGCCGGTCGTCGCGCAGCCGGTATTCCGATGGCGGCGGCGTCTGGCGCGGCGGCGGGTCGCGATAGGGTTCGGGGTCCTCGTCCGGGTCCGGGTCGGGCAGCGGCTCGGGGTCGCGGATCGGCACCGGATCCTCCAGCGGCACGTCTTCCGGGTCCTCGACCGGGATCGGCTCGGGGTCGCGTGGTGGCCCGGGTGGTTGGCGACGAGGTGGTTGCTCCGGCTGAGGCGGGCGGCGGATCGGCGGGGCCGGCGGGTCCGAGGGGTCGTTCTCGGGGGCCGCCATCAGCCCATCGACGTTCCGGCCATCCACATCCCAATCCTCGGGGATCTCGACCCTGGCGACCCGGGGCGGGGTGAAGGCGAAGGCGGTGGCCGGCGGCTCGCCGCCCGAGAAGGCCGCCCCCGGATTGGGGCGCGGGGCCGGCTTCGGCGCCGCGTGCAGCGGCCGGGCCGGCCGGGGTGCCGGCGCCTCGTCCGGCACCGGCATCAGCCCCAGCGTCAGCACGTAATCGCCAACGAACACCCGGTCGCCATCGGCCACCACATGGCCGGTCTCTCGCGGCACCGGCCGGCGCGGATCGTTGACGAAACTGCCGTTGGTGCTGGTGTCGATCAGCCGGAAGCGGCCGCTGTCATAGTCGATCAGGCAGTGCTGGCCGGAAATGACCCGGGTCGGATCTTCCAGCACCACGTCGTTGGCCGGGCCGCGACCGACACGCAGGCCGCGGCGGTCGAAGCTCCGCGAGGGCCCGATCCGGGTTGCCGGATCGTCGCGATGGGCGATGTCGATCACGAGCCGCATGGCTTCCTCCGTAAATTCCTCATCCGCGGGCCGTCACGACAGCCGGGGCATCAGGCTGCCGTCGGGCCCGGTTGCGATCTCGACCGCCCGGGGCGGCGCGCCCTCTTCCGCCAGCCGGTCCAGGATCAGCCCGGCCAGGCCCGGCATCAGCTCGCCGGAAATCACCGCCTCCACCGCACGGGCCCCGGCGTCGCGTGCCCGGGCGCGGGCCAGCACCGCCGGCGCCACCTCGGGTGCCACCGTGACCGGCAGATCATAGGTTTCGGTGATGCGGCGAACCGCGCGATCAAGTTGCAGGTTCACGATAGCAAGCAACCTCTCATCATCCAGTGGCATGAATGGGACCACTTTGAGGCGCCCAAGGAAGGCCGGCTTGAAGCTCTGCCGCAGCACCGGTTCCAGCGCCTCGGCCAGGCCCTCCGGTCCCGGTGCGGTATCGGGGTCGTCCATCAGTTTCGTGATGGTCTCCGATCCGGCATTGGTGGTCAGAATCAGGGTCACGTTACGGAAATCGATCTCCCGCCCCTCGCCGTCGCGCACCCGGCCTTCGTCGAAGATCCGGTAGAACACGTCCTGCACGCCCGGATGCGCCTTTTCGATCTCGTCCAGCAGAACCACGCCGTGGGGGCGGCGGCGCACCGCCTCGGTCAGCACGCCGCCTTCGCCATAGCCGACATAGCCGGGCGGCGCGCCCAGCAGCATCGAGACCTTATGTTCCTCCTTGAATTCCGACAGATTGATCACGGTCAGCGCCCGGGCGTCGCCGTGCAGCAGCTCGGCCAGCGCCACCGCGGTTTCGGTCTTGCCCACGCCCGATGTGCCGGCGAACAGGAACACGCCGGCCGGCCGGCGCGGATCGTCCAGCCCGGCGCGCCTGGTGCGCACCGCCCGCGCCACCGCCTCCAGCGCGTGGTCCTGGCCGATGATCCGGGTGCGGAGCCGGTCCTCCAGCCGGCGCACCGTCTCCAGCTCGTCATCGGCCATCCGGCCCAGCGGAATGCCGGTCCAGTCCGAAATCACCGCCGCCACCGCCCGGGCATCAACATCAACCGGAAGCAGCGGATCTTTCCCTTGTACAACTTTCAGCTGCTCAAGCACGGCCGATTGTGCGGCCGCACGCGCCGCGGGCTCTTCCATCGCCCGCGCCTCGGCCAGCTCGGCCACCAGCCGCGACTCCTCTGCGAAGGAAATAGCCATTTCGGCTATTTCGGCCTCCAGACTAGCCATATCGGCTATAAGCGTCTCAACCGACAGCGCCGCGCCGCCCAGCGCCGCGTCACGCAACCGCATGTCTCGCGCCCGTTCCAGCGCGGCATGTTCCGACCGCCGCCTCTGCAACGCCTGTGGCACCACCGCCCGGCCCATCGCCACCCGGGCGGCTGCCGTGTCCAGCACGCTCACCGCCTTGTCGGGCAGCTGCCGCTCGGGCAGATAGCGGGCCGACAGCCGCACCGCCTCTTCCACCGCGGCATCATGGATATGCACCCCGTGATGGGCTTCCAGCTTCTCCACCAGCCCGCGCAGCATGGTCACGGCCCGGGCCTCGGACGGCTCTTCCACCTTCACCACCTGGAAGCGGCGGGCCAGCGCCGGGTCGCGTTCCACATGGCGCTTGTATTCCGCCCAGGTGGTGGCCGCGATGGTGCGCAGCTCGCCGCGGGCCAGCGCAGGCTTCAGAAGATTGGCCGCATCCCCCTGCCCCGCCGCCCCGCCGACGCCGATCAGGGTATGCGCCTCGTCGATGAACAGAATGACCGGGTCGGCGCTGGCCTTCACCTCGTCGATCACTGATTTCAAACGGTTTTCGAACTCACCCTTCACGCCCGCGCCTGCCTGCAACAGGCCCAGATCCAGGGTCAGCAACCGGGCGCGGGCCAAGGCCGCCGGCACCTCGCCCGCCGCCACGCGCAGCGCCAGCCCCTCGACCACCGCGGTCTTGCCGACCCCGGCCTCGCCGGTCAGGATCGGGTTGTTCTGCCGCCGCCGCGACAGGATGTCGATCACCTGGGCGATCTCGTCATCCCGCCCCAGCACCGGATCCAGCCGGCCCGCACGCGCCGCCTCGGTCAGGTCGATGGCATAGGTGGCAAGCGCCTTGCCGGCCTGCTGCGACGACAGCGGCGCCTCGGCCGCCGCCGCGGCCGGGCCGCTGCCCGCCGCCTCGTCGCTGCCGTCTGCCAGCTCCGGCAGCCGCGCCAGAACCTGATCGGCCGACAGCCGCCCCAGCACCGGGATCACCTGGGCCAGCTGCTGCGACAGCAACTCGTCGCGCAGGGCCGCCACCAGCAGATGGCCCGATCCGATCTGCTCCGCCCCATCCTCGATCGAGGCCACCGTCCAGGCATGGCGGATCATGGCGATCAACCCCGGCGCCAGGGCCGGCGCCCGGTCATTGCCGCTGCGCAGCCGGTCGAGCGCACCATCGAGCGCGGTCAGCGCCCGCGGCACCGCGACGCCCGCCTCGGCCAGCGCCCGGGGCAGCACCGCGCCGTCATCGGCGACCAGCGCGCGCAGCCAGTGTTCGATCTCGATCGCAGGATTGCCGCGGTTGACGGCATTGCCCGCCGCGGCTTCAAGCGCCTTACGGCAGGTCCGGTTCAGCTTGTCGACCAGGGAACGGATCTGGGTGGTGGCCATGGGGTGCGGGTCCGGAAAAATGAGAGGAAGATCAGGTACAAAAGGTCAGGCGCCGGTCTCGAACACGGCATCGTCGGGGTCGCGGGGCGGGGGTGCCGTGCCGGTCAGCCAGCCGGTCCAGCCCAGGCGCAGGCCGCCTTTGGCACCCAGTTCGGCCGGCGGCACCTCGTGCCGGTCCAGCACCAGGCGAAGCGCGAACGACATCGCCGGGCCGACGTAAAGCCGCACCAGATCGGTCAGCGCGCGCACCGCGGCACCTTCGGGCAGCAGCGCCGCAAAGCGCGCGCGCGGCAGCGGGCCGACGATGATCTCGAACCGGCCGTCGACATCGCGGACCTTCTCGCCCGCGACCATGTCGACCCCCAGCCGGCAGAAGCCGCCGGGCGTCAGGCGGCTGCGCTCGGCCTCGTCCAGCCGCACCCAGCTGCCTGCGAACTGACGGATCCGGACCGGCGCCCCAAGCTGGCCGGCCAGCATCGCCTCCAGGGCGGCGGCAGAACGCGGCCCGCGCGCGAAATGGCCGGCATGGCGGATCACCGTCAGATCATCGACCGCCAGCCGCCCGGCCAGATGCGGCGTGCCAAGCCCGGTCAGGGCCCGAAGCGCGCCGGTGATCGCATCCTCGCGGCCTTCCGCCGCCGCGCGCTCATGCGCCAGCGCCAGCCGGTATTTCACCTGGGCGCCGTGGAAGAAGGCGCCCTGGCGGTCCAGGAACAGGTCGACGAAGCGGGCGAAACCGGGGTTGCGCCGCCGCTCGGCCTCGATCGCCGCCGCGGTCATATGCGAGGGCAGCACGCCCGAGGGGCCGAGCAGGCCCAGATGGGCGATGCGCAGCACCGCGGGCGCGCCCTCCACCTGGCCCAGACGCGCACCGGCCACCGCACTCGCCGGGAAGGCCAGCGGCAGCACGCCCTGGAAGCGCACGGCATCGGCCGGGTTGCTTCCGGCCGCGCGCTCCAGCACCCTGACCGCCTGCACCGGCTCGAACGACCAGGGCGCGCGGGCGAGATCGGCCAGAACGCCGGTGGGCGCCGGCACCGCGGGGGCCGGAACCCTTTCGGTCTGGGGCGGTTGCATGGTGGTCATGGGCGCCCCCCTCAGACCAGGTCCTGTGCGCCGGCGCGCGGCGGCCAGGTGCGGATGGTGCCCGGCCGGCCGCGCAGTTTCGCGGTCAGGCGGGTGAAGGAATTGATCGTGCAGTAAAGCCCGAACACCCGGTCGAGCACCGCCGCCAGCAGGTAGAGCCCGCCGGTCGCATAGCGCTCGGGGTCGAGTTCCAGCGTCACGTCCAGCCCGCGGGCCATGCCGCCGAAGCGGTCGCCGGGCACGCGTGCCATGCCCCGGCGGTGCGAAATGCCGGTGATCGCATCGATCGCCGCCCGGGTTTCGGGCGCGTCGCGCAGATCGTGCAGCGCCAGCAGTTCGCGCAAGGCCGCCGCCCCGTCGGTATCGTCGGTGAGCGACAGATGGTTGAGCGACAGGAAGGAAATCAGTCGCCAGCGGCCATGCGCCCCGGCCTCGGGCCGCAGCGTCCGGGTGGGCGGGGTCAGGCAGGTGACGCCACGGATCGCCGACATCGCCTCGGCCGGTTTCAGCACCGGATGGCCGCCGCCGAAGGGCAGCCGCGCCGGCAGGTCGCGGTTCAGGCACAGCGTGTCGACCGACAGCACGCCGTTGGCCGGCTCCGACGGATTGAAGCCGTCATCGACCAGGCTGAGATAGATCTCGCTCGCCGGATCGCGCGGCCCGGCCGGCCGGCGCTCGGCATGCCACCAGCGCCGGGTCTCGTCGGCCATCGCCGTGCCATGGGCGACGGAATGGAAGGGTTGATAGAGCTGGCGGCGGCCGCCGGCATCACTGCCTTCGACCCGCAGGATCCGGAAAATCTCGGTCGAGAGCGGCCGGCGGGCATCGGGCACCACCCGATAGGCCGACTGGCGCTGATCCAGCCGGATCGGCTCGGCCGCCTGGCGGAACAGGTTGACGATCGGCACGGCGCCCAGCGCAAAACTCTCCGCCGTCACCGCCCGCTCCAGATCCTGGTCGTGACGGGTGAGGAAGACATGGATCTCCAGCCGGTCGCCGACGGGTGCCAGCGTCCGGGCGTCCAGGCCGTTCAGGTCCAGGAACAGGAATTTCTCGGGGAAGGCGAAATATTCGGTCAGCAGCCGATAGGCCGGCAGGGTGCGGGCATCGTCGGGCAGCAGCCCCTCATCCCCGGCAAAGCCCACCGGCGCCACCGCATCCGGCCCCAGCCGCACCGGCCGCGGATCCTCGGGGCCGGTGGCGACCGCGATGCCTGCCACATCATTGGTCAGCCGCTCGTAAAGCCGGGTCGCCTGGGCGCCGGGGGCGGCGATGAACAGCCGCAGCCGGTCCAGCCCGATCTCGGTGAAGCTGCGCCCGGGCTGCGTCATCCGCAGCCCGATCTTCAGCACCGCCACCGCCTGCTCCACCCCGGCAATCGCAGGGGCAGCCACCGGCCGCGCCTTCAGCGCCACGGTCTCGATCTCGATCGGCCAGAGGGTGGCGGGCCAGGCGGTGCGGAACCGGCAGGGCTCGGGCGCGCGCCCCTCGGCCGGGGCCACGGGGCCGGTCACCAGCTCGGCCCCGGCCGGCACGGTATGGGGGCCCGAAAGATCCGCCTGGGGCGTAAACCGCGCGATCGCCATCGAGGGCACCGGCGCCAGCCAGTGCGGGTGCAGCACCCCCAGAAGGGCATCGGTCAGCTCGGGGAAGGCATCGTCCAGCCGCAGCTGGATGCGGGCATTCAGATAGGCCACCGCTTCGATCAGCCGGGCCACGAAAGGATCGTCGGCGGCATCGGCGGTCAGGCGCAGCCGCCCGGCGATCTTGGGATGCGCCGCCGCGAACTCGCCCGCCCGGCGGCGGATCTCGACCAGCTCGCGCTGGTAATGGGGAAGCAGTTCGTCGGTCATGGGATGCTCATCTGCGGTTCTATACCGGCCGACTTCTGTACGACATGTCCGCCGTCATCCCCGTGAAGGCGGGGATCCGGGCTTCTTTCCGCGCAAAGACTGCCGGATACACCGTCTCCGGCACCGATGGCGGCGGATCTTCTGATGCCCGACATGACAGCCCCCCGGAAAATGATCATCGTTCATACCTGTAGAAGCCTACCTGGATCCCCGCCTTCGCGGGGATGACGGTGGTGAGTGTTGCGTGAGGAACACCGGCAGCCGTGTATGACACCCGCAGTATCCGGATCAGGACCCGGCGCTCATGTCATGTTCTGCACCGACCGAACTCTGTATTCCCTCTATACCGTCATCCCCGCGAAGGCGGGGATCCAGGTTCCTTTCCGCGTGAAGACTGTCGGACACACCGTCTCCGGCACTGATGACGGCAGATCTTCTGATGCCCGACATAACAGCCCCCGGAAAATGATCATCGTTCATACCTGTAGAAGCCTACCTGGACCCCCGCCTTCGCGGGGATGACGGTGGTGAGTGTTGTGTGAGGAACACCGGCGGCCGTGTATGACACCAACAGTATCCGGATCAGGACCCGGCGCTCATGTCATGTTCTTTACCCGGACGAACTCTGTATTCCCTCTATACCGTCATCCCCGCGAAGGTGGGGATCCAGGTTCCTTTCCGCGTGAAGACTGTCGGACACACCGTCTCCGGCACTGATGACGGCAGATCTTCTGATGCCCGACATAACAGCCCCCGGAAAATGATCATCGTTCATACCTGTGGAAGCCTACCTGGATCCCCGCCTTCGCGGGGATGACGGTGGTGAGTGTTGTGTGAGGAACACCGGCGGCCGTGTATGATATCGACAGTATCCGGATCAGGACCTGGCGCTCATGTCATGTTCTTCACCGACCGAACTCTGTATTCCCTCTATACCGTCATCCCCGCGAAGGCGGGGATCCAGGTTCCTTTCCGCGTGAAGACTGTCGGATACACCGTCTCCGGCACCGGAGAACATCGGCGACTGTGCAGGACACCGGCATGCACGGTTGGAGCCGGTTCGAGAGACGCCCTCCCTCCTCATATCAGGCCGCCATCGCTGGTGGCGGTGACCCGCACGCCGCGGTCGGCAGGGTCGACGACGCCGTCGAAGCTCATCGGTTCGGGCGCCGGCTCGGCGGCGACCAGGGCGTCGATCCGCAGCCTGAGCGTGCGGTCACCGGCTTCGGAATTGTCCAACAGATGTACCGCCACCGCCCGGAACCGCGGTTCGGCCTGGCGGATCGCCGCCTCGATGCCGGCGCGCAGCCGCTCGCGGTCGTCATCGGACGAGACCGGCTGGGCGGTGAAATCGGCGATGCCGTAATTGGTGAGCGCGGTTTCCACCTCGGGCAGTTTCGCCCCCCAGCCCACCGGCCGGCGGCGGGTGTTGAGCAGGTCTTCCAGGTCGCGGCGCAGCCCCTCACGGAAGGCCTCGATGGTGAAGCGGTCATCGGGGGCCAGGCGCTCGTCATCGACCAGCAGCCGGTCCAGGATCGACATCCGGACCGATCCGGCCTCGCGCCGGCCGCCCGCGGAAGATCGCCCGGCCGGCATCACGCGGCCCCTTCGCCGCTGCCGGCCGCCGGGCTGAGCCGGCGGATCTCCGTCAGCTCCAGCGCCGGCATCAGCTCGTCGCCGGCCAGGAAGCAGCGCTGGCCGCGGCCCGAAATCGGCCCGGCCTCCGGCGCGCCGGGCCCCTCGCCGGTGGCCCAGTCGGTGCGCCGACCCAGTTTGAGGGCGGCATCCTCGCTGTCGGCGGTCAGGGCATAGATCGTGGGCATGAAGACCACGCCGTCGGGCCCGCCTTCGGTTTCCACCTCGACCGGCCGCCAGATCAGGTCGATCAGCCGCCGCGGCGCCTGGAAGACCATCCGGCGCACGCGTTCAAGCGGCACCCAGAAATAGCGGCCCGAGGCCGTGAGCAGTTCCAGCACCGGCCCGGTCAGGTCGCAGGCATCGCGGAAATCGTCGACCCGGGCGCCGTTCACCTCCACGGCCCCGCGCGGCCGCAGGCTTTCGGCCTCGATCACCGCCGCCGCCGCATCGGCATGGCGGCCGGCGCGGATCGCGACCAGCGCCTCCAGCGCCTTGGCGACCGCGGGCGGCGGGGTGTCGAGGAAATCGGGCACGCGGCCCTCGGTCATCACTTCGCGACGGATCTGTTCGGCGCGGATCAACTGGCGGAAACCCGCCAGCCCCACCGCCTGTTCCGGCGCCTGATCGGCGATCATGTCGAGCTGACGATCCGCCCGCGTCAGCTCCCCCGCCGCCACCATCAGCTCGGCCAGGAAATGGCGCGCCGTGGTATCGGCCGGGTGCGCCCGCACCCGCAGGAGCTGGGCATCGATCGCCTCGTCGAGCAGACCCGCCTGGAGCAGTGCCGCAGCACCGTGAATATCGGCGGTGGAGGTCATCATCTTCATCCCGAGATCCGGTCGTTTGTCTTGCCTGGCCACAGGGGTCCGGCCGGTCGTGGTCGTGGGCGGCATCATGACTGGGGCAGCCCCCGCGCCACGAACCAGGTGACCAGGCGAAAGCCCGAACTCACCTCGTCCAGCTGGAAATGCGGCCTGAGATGGATGGTGCAGTCATAGATGCCCGGGCGGCCGGGGGACTCGCGCACCGAGACCGCACATTCCCGAAGCGGATAGCGCGCTTTCTGTTCCGGCGTTGCGGTGTCGCTCGCGATCGAATAGCCGAGCAGCCAGCGGCGGAGATATTCCTCGCAGGCCGCGGCATCGGAGAAACTGCCCACGCGATCCCGTCCGATGACCTTGACGTAATGGGCGAAACGGCTGACACAGAGCATGTATTGCAACATCGCCGACAGCCGGGCATTGGCGCTCGCCGCCTCGCGGTCATAGGGCCGTGCCAGCTGCAGCGACGGGTTGCCGTGAAACACCACCCAGGGCGTGTCGCGGGCAGGCGCCAGCGCGATCAGCCCCAGATCCGCCAGCCGCTTGTCCTGGGCATCGGTCAGCTGCACGTCGACCGGCGGCTTCAGCCCGACATCGGGGCGGTCGGTGCCGAAATGATCGGCCGGCAGCTCGCGCACCAGCCCGCCCAGCTCGTGATCGCGGGCGGCACCGCGGATGTCGGCGAACCAGCCGGTGGCATCATGGGCGCGGATCAGCACCAGGGCGAAAGCGAAGGCCGCCACCCCCCACAGATACTTGCCGGCATCGGGGCCCGAGACGTCCTCGACATAGCGGAAGCCGTCGATGCGGCCGGGATCCTCTCCCCAGGGCCGTCGGAGCAGGATCCGGGGGCAGGTCAGCCCCAGGAAGCGGGCATCCTCTCCCATCCTGAGCCCCCGCCAGCGGACATGATCCGCGCCCTCGAAATCGCCCGGATCGAAGCCGCGGCCCAGCGCCTCGAACCGGTCGAGGCCCAGCAGCCGCGGATGGGCGCCGGCGATGAAGGGCGCGAAGGCGGCCGCCGCCACCGTCGCCATGCCCTTCAGCCCCGTGACGTCGTCGGTCGGGTGGCCCTCGTCGCGCAGATGCATCAGCTCGTAGGCGCCGATCAGCACGCCGAAGGGCTCGCCACCGGGGCTGCCGAACTCGTCCTCGTAGATCTTGGCGAACATCTCGGCGCGGTCGAATTCGACCGCGCGCTCGAAATCGCGGCAGATCATGTCCCAGCCGGCATCCAGCACCCGCACCTTGGTCGACCGCGCCCGGCCCGCCCGTTCCACCACCAGCGCCAGCCCGCGCCAGGCCGCCTCCAGCGCCTGCATCCGCGGGTGATGCAGGATCCGGTCGAGCTGGCGGCCGATCGCCGCATCGATCAGGGCGATGACCCGATCGATCAGCGGCCGGAGCGCCGTGGCACGCAGCGGCGGCGCGGTCCCGGTACTGAGAGGCAGGGAGACGGACATGGGAACCGGCCCCCGGTCAGTTGCCGCTGCCGGGGATGCGGGCGACCATGCGCAGCGAGGTCGTCAGCTCTTCCATCTGCAGCCAGGGCCTGAGCCAGGCGACGGCGTTGTAGGTGCCGGGGGCACCGGGAACTTCCTTCACCGACACCCGCGCCTCGGCCAGCGGATAGCGGGCCTTCATGTCGGGGCCGCTGTCCTTGTTGGCGTTGACATAGTTCATCACCCAGCGGTTCAGCCAGGCCTCGCAATCCTCGGCCTCCATGAACGAGCCGATCTTGTCGCGGCCCATGACCTTCAGGTAGTGGGCGAAGCGCGAGGTGGCCATGATATAGGGCAGCCGGGCCGAGATCGCGGCATTGGCGGTCGCCTCGGGCCGGTCATAGGTCTTGGGCCGCTGGGTGGTCTGTGCCCCGAAGAACACCGCATAGTCGGTGTTCTTGTAATGGCAGAGCGGCAGGAAGCCCAGCCGCGACAGCTCGGCCTCGCGCCGGTCAGTGATGCCGACCTCGGTCGGGCATTTGGCATCCGGATCGCCGTCGTCGGAAACGAAGGTGTCGAAGGGCAGGCCCTCGACCTTGCCGCCGCCCTCGGCGCCGCGGATCGCGGTGCACCAGCCATACATCGAAAAGGCCTCGGCCAGGCGCGTGCCCATCACATAGGCCGCGTTCATCCAGCAGTAATCGCCGTGATCCATGGCCTTGCGGTGGCCGCGATCATCCAGCGGCGCCTCTTCGAAATCGAAGGCATCGACGCGCTTCGTGTGCCGGCCATAGGGCAGGCGCGCCAGCACCCGCGGCATGGTCAGCGTCACGAAGCGGCTGTCCTCGCTGTCGCGGAAGCTGCGCCACTTGGTGTATTCGGTCGATTCGAAGATCTTCTCCAGATCCCGCGGCCGGGTGAGTTCGGTGAAGTCGTCGAAGCCGAACATCTTGGGCGAGGCCGCCGAGATGAAGGGTGCGAAGGCCGCGGCCGAAACGTGGGAGACCTGGCCCAGCAGCTCCATGTCTTCAGGGCTGCCGGTGAACTCGTAATCGCCGATCAGCGCGCCATAGGGCTCGCCGCCGGGGGTGCCGAACTCGTTCTCGTAGATCTTGCGGAACAGCTGGCTCTGGTCGAATTCCACCGCCCGGGTCAGGTCGCGGTGCAGCTCGCGCTTCGACACGTTCAGCATGCGGATCTTCAGCATGCGCCCGGTCTCGGAGAAGTTGACCATGTGGTGCATGCCGCGCCACGAGCCTTCCAGCTTCTGGAATTTCTCGTGATGCATGATCTGACCCAGCTGTTCCGACAGCTTCTCGTCGATCGCCTTGATCGCGCGGTCGATGGTCTGGGTCAGGTTCTTGGAATAGCGGACGGTGCCCTTCAGCGCCTCTTCGGTCAGCGCGCGCAGCAATTCCTCCGCGCGGTCGCGATCGGTCTGGCGGGTGGCGGAAATCGCCTGGTCGAGCAGCGAGACCGGGGCGTCGGCAAGACCGGCTTCGGCGGCGCGGCTCTCTTCGCGGATCACGGACATGGACCTTACTCCCCGGGCTTGTGGTCGACGGGGGCGCGAACACCCAGGGCATCCGACAGCTCGGCCAGCCGGGCATCGTCCTGCAGCACGCGTTCAAGCAGGTCTTCCAGCTCTTCCGAGCGGTCGACCTTGCCCATCAGGTCGCGCAGCTTCTCGCGCGTTTCCAGCAGCCGGCGCAGCGGCTCCACCTGGCGGACCACCGCACCGGGCTCGAAATCGTCCAGGCTGGCGAAGTTGAGATGCACCGCCATTTCGCTGCCGTCGCCGGCCAGCGTGTTTTCGACGCGCAGGTCCAGCCGCGGCGCGATGCGGGCCATGACGTCGTCGAAATTGTCGCGGTCGATCTGCACGAATTTGCGGTCGCGCAGTGGCGCCAGCGGCCGTTCGGGGTCGGGATCGCCCGAGAAATCCCCCAGCACGCCGATGACGAAGGGCAGTTCCTTGTCGACGACGGCGCCTTCGGTCTCGACCTGGTAGGTGATGTGAACCCGGGGCTTGCGCACCCGGTTCAGCTTTTCATGGATACTGGTCGCGGACATGGTGTTCCTCGTGGGTGCCCTTGCTATGCGCAATGCGGTCGGCGTGGGTCGGGGTCGGGTCTGTCGACGTCAGGCGGCGTCGGCCGGCTTGATCCCGGCGGCGATCAGGAAATCGCGCCGGGCGGTCTCGTCGCGGATCAGTTCGGTGATCAGATCGGTCAGCGGCAGGCGGCCCCGGCGGACCGCCTCGTCCAGGGTGTAGGCGATGGGGGAATGCGGCTCGGCGGTGCGGAACCAGCCCGCCACCGCCTCGATCACCCGAAAGGCGTCCTCGCGGGTGGCGATGGCGGTCACCGGCAGGGCCATGCCGGCCGGCACCGGTGCAGCGACGGCCGGTGCCGCGGCCGTTTCCTCCGCCGGTCGATCGCCGGACGGTGCGGCCGTCCCGGCAACAGGCTCCGGGGTCCGGGGCGCCCGGGCGCCAAGGCCCAGGCGCAGCCCCTGTTCGGCGGCCTCCAGCACCTGGCGGATGCGGGCCAGCGGCGGGGCGTCGCGGCCGGCGGCCTGGTCGAGTGCCGCATCCAGCCGCGCCAGCGCCGCGCGGGCGGCGGCGATGCCGGCCTGGGCATGATCGATATCGGCGCTGGTCATCTCGCGGCCGGCGGCTTCGATCATCGCCATGCTGGCGGCACCCTTGGCCAGGCGCTGTTCGCGGCGATCCGGCTCCAGCCGGCCCAGTTCCACCGCCTGATCGATCTGCCAGAGGGCGATGCCGCGGCCCTGCGGCCCCAGCACCGGCACCTTGCGGATCGCCTGGACCAGCACGCCGTCGCCGCTTTCGCCGTTCAGTGCCATCAGCGGCCGCACGCGCGAGGCGATACCCTCTTCATCCGGGGCGGGCCACAGCCCATCCCAGAAATCGCGGATCAGACCGGTCGCCACGTCGAAACCGAAAGCCAGGCCGGCAAAGCCGTTGAGCCGCACCTCAGCCTCGATCAGCAGCCCGGCCACCTCCAGATCCTTGGCCTTGTGGCGCAGCAGGTCGGCGGCCAGGCGGTCGATCTCGGGCCAGTGTTCGGCCGGCGCCTGGGGTTCGTCTTCCACCTCGGCCGCGCGTTCGGCGGCGCGGGCGGCGGAGCGCAGATCCTTCAGACGCCGGAACGGGGCATCGACCCGGTAATCCTCGCGCGGGTCCTCACCCGCGGGGCGGGCCCCCGCAATCGGGTCCAGCAGGGCCTGAACGGCAGGATCGATCTTCGGGCTGGGCGGCACCGGATGGGGCTTTCCTGTCTGGTGTGACAAGACCCCCGCATGTGCATCGCGGTCACCTTCGGGGGCTGTGACAGTCATCGTTCAGTCATCTTTCCGCGATCATCGGTCATCCAAAGCATCAGATGTCGTCGAAACGCGGCGCGAGGTGTCTGCCTGAGTCGGCAGTTTTCCTGCATTTGCGCGAATTGCCACGCCACAGGGAAATCTGTCGTCTCGCTTTCTCAGTGATAGGCAAAACCGCCTGTGACCGGGTGGAGCATTTTTAGGGTCGTTCCGGCACAGCAGATAGAACCGGTCAAAACTGTCATGGAACCCATCAGCGATAAGGTTCCACTTCGCTCACGATCACGGCACCGGGCACCGGCAGATCCCGACGCTCGACCCCCGCCAGCCAGATCGCATAGCGGCCCGAGGCCGGGGCATCGATGGTCAGCGCCGGGTTGCGATCCCCCGCCGCCCCGTCATCGGCGCAGCGCCAGCTGCCGTCGGGGAAGCCCACCACCAGGGCCGTATCGCTGGCGGCAACCGCATAAAGATGCAGCGGCCGGTTACCCGCCTGAAAATCCAGAACCAGATCCGGACGATCGCCGCCCAGGAATCCCGGGCATCCGGCCACGAAATCCGCCGCCGGCACGGTGCCGCCGCCGATCACACCCACCGGATAGGGGTCCTGCACGAAGCCGCTGGTCAGCTGCACCGTTCCGAAATGCGGGGCGGCCATACGCGCGCCCTCGGGATCCGCCGCCAGCGCCTGGGGGCAGAGCATCAGACAGCCGCCGACAAACACGTTACGGAGTGTTGATTTCATCTTCACCAACCTCTGGGTTGCACATCCGGGCACCTGTTCCGAAGCCCGCAGCCTGCCTCACTCTGCCGTCGGGCCTGTGACCAAAAAAGGTTAATAAGCTGTTAATTGAAAGACGTGACGCAATGTTCAGAGGTAAAAACCGGATTTCACGAAACGACCATTGACTCAATTTCGGACTCAGTGAAAAAACGTTAGCGGGAACCGGCGGAAACTGCGAGCCTCGAATAAGAGGTACTTCCCGCTTGCTCCGGAAACGGCATCCATGAACCCGAAAGAGGCGTAGAGGAACGCAATGATCTATCTGAATATCGAGGGAATTCAGGGTGACGCCACCCACGAGACCCACAAGAACTGGATCGACGTGTCGTCGATGACCTGGGGCACCCACCGGGCAGTCTCCACCCCCTCTGGTTCGGCCCAGAACCGCGAAGCCTCGGAGCCGGTGATCGGCGAAGTGCACATCACCAAGCTGATGGACGGTTCGTCGCTGAAGCTGTTCGAGGCCGCCGCCACCGGTAATCAGGGCAAGCAGATCCAGATCCACCTGGTCACCACGGGCAATCCCGGCAACACCTACATGGAATACACCCTCACCGACACGCTGGTGAGCGGGTACCAGATCAACACCTCGGGCGATCGCCCGGTCGAGGAAATCACGCTGAACTTCACCCGCGTGGACATGAAGTACACCACCTACGATGCCAACAACCGGCCGCTGAACAACATCGCCGCCGGCTACGACATCGCCACCACCCGGAAGTCCTGACCGGTCACGCATGATCGGGCCATCCTGCCCGATCACCATGGGATCCGATGCCGTTCATGGGGCCGCCCGCGCCGGCTGCGCCCGCGGCCCCTCTCCCGCTCGGGTTCCGTGCTGCCCGGACCTCCTTTCCTCTATCTCCCCCCTTCCTCCGTCACAAACCCCGGCACGCCATGTCTCCGAGGACCAGACGTCTGCGCTCGCTCACCGTCGTTCTGGCGGCGGCCCCTGTCTGGGCCGCCTGTTCCGGCGCCGATCTGGCCGGGCTGGACCGGCCCGAAGAGGCCGGCACGCCGGTTGCGAGCTTCGATACCGGCGCGCCGCCCAAGACTTTTGCGGCCACGATGAAGATGTCGGGCGGCGGCTTCGCCACCGGAACCTCGGACGTGCTGCCGCCGCCGCTGCTGCCGGACGCCGCCAGCCGTGCCGAAACCGCCCGCGCCATCGCGCTGAAGGCCGAGGCGCTGGCCGCCGAGGCCGAGCGGGACCGCGCGCTGCGCGCGCGGCAGCTTGATGCGCTAACCGTACAGCTTTCCGCTTTGCGCACGCGCGACGAGGCCGCCGATCCGGCCGAGGCCGAGGCCCGTGCGGCACTTCGCCGGGCCGTTGCCGCCAATCGCCCGCCGGGGCGGGTGGTGGTGCGATCCTCCGACGGCGGCATGGCCGAAATGGGCGGCATGATCCGCTCGCTCGGCGGCGTGGTCCGCGGGCTGGGCGATCCGCTGCCTGCCGAACCGCTGCCTGCCGATCCCCTGGCCGCAGATCCGGCCGCTGCCGCGTCTCCCACCCCGCCTTCCGCTGAATAGGACGACCCGACCGATGGCCCTCGACGACACCCTGAACCGCCTGCACCGCACCTTTTTCGACCTGACCGTGGTGGTCGACACGGCGCTGCGTGCCGAAACCCCGCCCGCGATCGACGAGATCTGGCCGCGGATCGAGCCCTTCGGCCGGATCCTGACCTATCTGCACGACGAGCTGCGCGCCGCCGCCCCCTCTCCCGGCGGGCGGGCCCGGCTTGCCTGGTCCGGTGCCGCCCGCGACACCGCGCCGGCCGCCCATGGCGCGGCCGAGACCACCGTCACCCGCGGCATCACCTGCGCGGTGCGCGCCGAGGCGGGCCTGCGCTTCTGGCATCTGGGCGAGGGCCGGCCGGGCGATGCCGCCTTCCGCGCCTATGTCGACCGGCTGGGCCGCACCGCGGCGGAAGCCGGCGGCAGCGTACCCGCGGCGGCGATCCGCGGCTTCATCGGCGACAATGGCAGCACCACCACGCTGATCCGCCGCCCGGTGCAGCAGGCGGACCTGCCGCCGATGGCGCGGCTTGTGGCGCTGACCGCCCTTGTCGCCGCCTCGATCGAGATGCTGGCCCCGGCGCATCCGCCCGTTCCGGCCGCAATGGAAGCCTGAACCGATGACCGACCTCACCAGCCCGCCGTCTTTCGGGTCGGGCGATCTGGCGGCACTCTTCGGCGATGTGATCCAGGACGGCCGCCTGCTCACCATCGACAGCCCGCTCGGGCCCGACATGCTGCTGCTTGAACGCCTGGTCGGCGAGGAGGCCCTGTCGGAGCCCTTCCGCTTCGAGCTGACGGTGCGCGCCAAGCGCGACGACATCGCTTCGGCAGAGCTGGTCGGCCACAGGGTATCCTTCACGCTGGAGCGTGCCGACGGCAGCCGCCGGCCGTGGAGCGGCCATGTCGAGCGGGTGGTGGCGGGGGCGGCCATCGCCAAGGGCCAGCGCTATTATCACCTGGAAGTGCGCCCCTGGCTCTGGCAATTGACCCACAAGACCGATTGCCGGATCTTTCAGGACAAGTCGACGCTCGACATCCTGGAAGAGATCTTCGGGGAATTCGGCTTCCGGGATTACGATTTCTCGGGCGTGCTCAACACGCCGCCCAAGCGCGATTATTGCGTCCAGTACCGCGAAAGCAGCTTCGCCTTCGTCTCGCGGCTGCTGGAAGAAGACGGCATCTTCTACTATTTCGCCCATACCGACGACGGCGCCCATGTGCTGACGCTTGCCGACGGCGCCCATGCCTATGTGCCGGTGCCCGAGCAGGAGCTGCGCTATGCCGCGACCGATGTCGACCTGAACAACGTCACCCGCTGGCGCCATGCCTGGCGCTTCGTGCCCGGGCGCTGGGCAGGGTCGGATTACAATTTCGAGATGCCCGGCACCGATCTCGCCAGCGAGGCCGCCTCGGTCACGCCGCTGGAGACCAACCGCGCCTTCGAGATCTATGACTGGCATGCCCGTTTCCAGACCCGCGATGCCGGCGCCCGGATCAGCCGGCGGCGGATGCAGGCGATGGAAACCGGCCATGACACGGTGCAGGCGGCCTCCACCGCCCGCGACCTGGCCCCGGCGCTGTCGTTCACCATCTTCGGCCATCCGGCGGCCGACGAGGCCGGGCGCGGCTATGCGGTGGTGCGCATCCGCCATCACGCGATCGACACCACCTATGACACGGGGCCCGACCGGCGGCCGCCGACCTACGAGAACAGCTTCACCGCCCTGCCGGTGGAGGTGGGTTTCGTGCCCGCCCGCACCACCCCGCAGCCGCGGATCGACGGCATCCAGACGGCGACCGTGGTCGGCCCCGCAGGCGAGGAAATCCACACCGACCGCTATGGCCGGATCAAGGTGCAGTTCCCCTGGGACCGCTATGCCACCGGCGACGACCGCTCATCCTGCTGGCTGCGGGTGATGCAGCCCTGGGGCGGGCGCAATATGGGCGCGCAGACCATCCCGCGCATCGGCATGGAGGTGATGGTTTCCTTCGTCGAAGGCGACCCCGACCGGCCGCTCGCGATCGGCATCGTGCCCAATGCCGGCACCATGCCGCCCCTGACCCTGCCCGCGACCAAGACCCGCACCGCCTTCAAATCGGCATCCAGCCCCGGCGGCGGCGGCTTCAACGAAATGACGTTTGAAGATCTGGCCGGGGCGGAAGAGCTGATGATGCGCGCACAGCGCGACCAGACCGAACTGGTCGGCCGCAACCGCATGGTCAACACCGCCAATGTCTCCACCCAGGATACCGGCACGCTCTGGGGCAGCCGGGTGGGCGACAGCGAGATCGTGATGACGCAGGCCTCGATCCTGATCCAGCACAAGCAGAGCCGGATCATCCTGGATGGAGAGCGGGTGCGGATCGAATTCACCAACGGCCATTTCATCGATCTGTCGGCCGAGGGCGTGATCATCTCGTCCACCGCCAAGATCGTGACCGTGCGCGACGAGAGCAATTTCACCGCCGTCGACGGCGAAGGCGTGGTCGCCAAGGGCAAGGTGGTCCACACGGTCGATGCCGGCGAGAGCAACGATGTGACCGTCTCGGCCGAAGGCGTCGCCGTCAACGGCAAGGTCGTGCTGCTCAACTGCGAGTGACATCTGAAGCCATAGCAGGAGATCCCTCCCCCATGTCCTTTCCCGGATACAGCGTCGGCGCACCGGTGATGGGCGGCCATCAGGGCATCAAGGATTATGCGCTGGGTGCCATCACCGAGGTCGCAGCCCCGATGCTCGGCCCCCGCGACCGCACCGACATCGTTCCCGAACTGCCGCCGGCGATCGCGCGCGCGGCCGAAGCCGCCCTGCAAAGCAAGGCCGCCCAGGCGATTCAGGGCGGCGGCGCCGCCGTGGCCCAGGGCTATGCCGCGGATCTGGGGCCAGTGACGGGTGCCGCAGGCGCGGTGGCGGGCGGCGCGAGCGGTGCCGGCGGCCTGTTCTCAAGCCTGCAGGACGCCGTGGCCGGCGGCATGACGCTGCCGCTTCAGGAACTGACCCCCGACATCCTGCCGATGGCCGCCCGGCTGGTGCAGGCGCCGGAAGTCGCCGCCGCCGACCTGCTGCGCCGGGCCGGCGCCCGCATGGCCGAACGCGCCCGCGCGGTCGCCATGGAACGCATGGGCCTGTCGGGCAGCCTGGCCGACGCCGCAACCCAAGGCCTGGCCCAGGTGGCCGGCGGCGCCGATCCGGCCCAGGTCGCGATCGGCGCGCTGATGGGCGGCGCGGTGCCCTTTGGCGACGGTACCGAAGACGGCGGCACGGGCGATGCGGTGCTCGATGCCGGCGCGAAGGTGCTGTCGGGAGAGGTGCTGAAACCGGTGACCTTCTCCGAGGCGGCCGCCCCCGGCGGTACGCCCGGCTTCGCACCGCCCGGCCTCCACACGAAATAACGCCCTCGTCTTCTTTCCCACCATCATTCACGGATGACCCCGCCCCATGTACGCCCTTCAGGAAGGCCATCTCGATCTGCCCACCGACTGGGAGGACCAGTCGGTCAACGTCTTCGCGCCCCCGGGGGCGAAGTCTCAGGGGCTGTCGCTGGTGGTGACCCGCGAGCCGCTGCCGCCGGCGACCGATATCCGCGCCTATGCCGAGGCGGAAGTGAAGCGCATGGGCAAGGAGCTGAAGGCCTTCTCGCTGCTCGCCCGCCATCCGCTGGAGATCGGGGATCAGGCGATCGAGGCCTATGAGGTGCGGTGGAAATCCGACAAGGGCCTGGTCCATCAGCTGCTGGCGGCGGTGGAGGCCGATGGCCGGGCGCTGATCTTCACGGCGACGAAGCCGGTCGACATGGCGCCGGCCCTGCGCGACCGCCTGCTGGCGGTGATCCAGAGCTTCCGGAAGGCCTGAGCCGATGGGCCGCGCGGCACGCGTCGGGGACGCCATCGCCCATTCCCACAAGCTGGCGGGGTTCCTGATCGGTGCCGCGATCGGCATCGGCATCGGCCTCGCCATCGGTTTTGCGGTCGCGACCGGCGGTCTCGGCGCGCTGATCCTGGGGGCGGTGGCCGGGGCGGCGATTTCCTACGCCACCGAATCGATCGGCTCGGCCATCGGCGACAGTATGATGGGGCCATCGACAGGGGCGATCACCGTGGGTGCGCCCACGGTGCTGGTCAACAACCGCCCGCTCGCCATCGCCATGGATGGCCAGGCGAGCTGTTCGAAGGAACCCACCCCGAACGCCCCCGTGGCCCAGGGCTCGGAAATCGTCTTCGCCGAGAACTGGAACGCGGCGCGCGAGGGCGACAAGATCCAGTGCGACGCCAAGATCACCGAAGGCTCCGACGATGTGAAGATCGGCGGCCCCCAGGCGACGGTGATGGAGATCGACGATGGCATCCCGCTCTGGGCCGAGGTGCTGGTGATCGCCGCCGGCTTCATCGGCCCGGGCGGCGTGAAGGGGCTGTTCAAGCTGGCCGGGCGCGGCGGGCTCAAGGCCGCGATCCGCGGTGCCGGCCAGTCGATCCGCGGTGCCTCGCGCGCCATCGTGACCGGCATGACCCGGGCGCGGGGCCTGGCCTCGGCGGGCGCGCGGCGCATGGCTCAGGCCGCGCGCGGCATGCCCGGCCGCATCCGCCAGTTCCTGAAGGATCCGGTCGACATGGCGACCGGCGACTGGGTGGACTGGCGCACCGACATCGCCGTTCCGGGCGTGCTGCCGCTGGAACTGACCCGCCTGCACCGGTCGGGTGCGGCGGGCGCCACCGGCGGTTTCGGCCGGCGCTGGACCGACAGCTGGTCACAGCGCCTGCTGCATGATGCCGGCCAGGATGCCCTGGTCTGGCTGACCGAAGACGGCAGCGAACTGGCCTTCCCCTGGCCCGGCCATTGGGGCGACGGCGAAAACCCGCTGCATCCGGGCTGGGTGATGGAGGTGCGGGGGCCCGAGACCACCATTCGCGACCTGCCCTCGGGCCGCTGGTGGGCCTTCCCGACGCCGGATGTGGAGCCGGCCCGGCTGGCGCTGGCCGGCGCGCGGGCGCGCGACGCGCTCGCCCCCGCCAACGACCATGCCGCCCCGCCGGCCTATGTGATCGCGATGGGCGATGCCTATGGCAACCGCATCGATCTGGACCGCGACTCCGCCGGCCGGTTGCGCGCCGTGCGCCATACCGATGGCCATCATCTTCGGGTCGAAACCCTGCCCGACGGCCGCTATCTGTCGGTCGATCTGGTCTCGGACCCGGCCGGTGCCGATTTTTCGCCGATCCGCCTGCTGACCTGCCGCTTCGATGCGCGCGGCCATCTGACCTTCGTCGATGCCCGCACCACCGGCATCTACCGCTATGAAACCGATGCCACAGGCCGGGTGACCCGCTGGTCGGATGGCGGCAGCACCTGGTCCGAGCTGTTCTACGACGATGCCGACCGGGTGGTGGAAACCCGCGCCGCCGACGGGCTCTACGGCGCCCGCTTCGCCTATGACGATGCGGCGGGCACCGTCACCTGCCTGGCCGATGACGGCGCGGTCACCACCCACACCCATGATGCGCTGGGCCGGCTGATCCGCTCTGTCGATCCCGAAGGCGGGGTGACGGAACAGATCTGGGGGCCGCGCGGCGATCTGGAAGCCGTGATCGACCCGCTGGGCCGGCGCAGCCGCTATACCCATGACCGTTTCGGCAATCTGACCGGCATCACCCATCCCGACGGCAGCACCGAAATCCTGGACTACGACGCCGAAGGTCGCCCGGTCGCGATCACCGATGCGCTGGGCAATCGCTGGCGCCAGACCCGCGACGACACGGGCCGGCTGACCGCGGCCATCGACCCCGAAGGCGGCGAGATGCGCTGGCGCTATGACGCCACAGGCCGGGTGACCGCCATCGCCGCCGGCCCGGGTGCGGGCCAGCCCTTCGCCGTTACCCGGCTCAGCTATGACACCGCCGGGCGGGTCACCGCGATCACCGATCCCACGGGCGCCACCAGCCGCTTCGCTTACGACCGGCTGGGCCAGGTGATGGTCAGCATCGACCCCGCCGGCGCCGTCACCCGGCTGCAGCGCGACGATCGCGGCCGGGTGGTGGCGGCGGATCTGCCCGATGGCGGCCGGATCACGGCGGAATACGACGGCGAGGGCAATCTCACCCGGCTGGTCGATCCCCTGGGCCGCGAGACCCGCAATGTCTATGGCGCTTTCGATCTGCTGCGCGAGACGGTGGATGCGACCGGTGCCGCCTATCGCATCGCCTATGACGGCGACGCCCGGCCGGTCGCGATCACCAACCCGCTGGGCGAGACCGCGACGCTCACCTGGGACCGCAACGGCCGGCTGATCGCCGAGACCGATTTCGGCGGCCGCAGCTGGACCTATCTGCGCGATGCCGCCGGCCGGATGATCGAGCGGCACGAGCCGGATGGCGACATCCGCCGCTTCAGCTATGACGAGGCCGACCGGCTGATCGCCGAAGAAACCGCCTCGGGCATCCGCCGCTATGGCTGGGACGCCGCCGGCCGGCCGGTGCGCGCCGAAGAGGGCGGCCATGTCACCGAATGGCGCCATGATGCGCTGGGCCGGGTGGTGGCCGAAATCCAGGACGGGCTGGAAGTGGCGATCAGCCATGCCGGCGCCGGGCCGCGCAGCCGGGTGACGACCCCCTGGGGCGCCACCGGCTTCACCTGGGATCCGGCCGGCCGGCTGAAGGGCCTGACCGCCGGCCCCGGGACGCTCGCCTTCAGCTTCGATGCGCTGGGCCGCGAGACGCTGCGCCAGGATCCGCAGGGCTTCACCCTGGCCCAGAGCCACGACCCGGCCGGCCGGTTGACCGGCCAGCGCGTCACCGGCGGGGCGGATGCCCGGCCGGTGGTCGACCGGCGCTGGCGCTGGGACGTCGCCGGCCAGCCGGTCGCGATCAGCGATGCCCGCTGGCCCGAACAGCGCTTCACCTATGACGGCCGCGGCCAGATCGCCCGCGCCCTGCCCGGCCGGCCCCAGGGCTCGGCCCAGGTGGAGGCCTTCGTCTACGACGCCGCCCGCAACCTGGCCGGCCGCGGCCGCGACCTGCCGGAGGGGGCCGAGACCACGGCGGCACGGCCCGGCAGCCCGCCCGACATCGCCCCATCTGCCGGCCTGGACCGGTGGCGGCTGGGCCCCGGCGGCGCGATCCTGGCCCGCGGCCATACCCGCTATGCTTACGACGCCCGCGGCCGCCTGGTCACCCGGCGCACCGACCGCCCGGGCTTCCGCCCGGAAATCTGGCGCTATGTCTGGGATGATCGCGACCGGCTGACCGGGGTGATCCGCCCCGACGGCAGCCGCTGGGCCTATGGCTATGACGCGCTCGACCGCCGCATCCTGCGCCGCCGCGTCGATGCGGGCGGCAGCGTGGCGGGGGGCAGCGTGGCGGGGGGCAGCGTGGCGGGGGGCAAGGCGGCGAGCGCAGCCAGCCCCGACGCCGTCCGCTATCTCTGGGAAGGCGACCGGCTGGTGGCCGAACTGCCGCTGGATGCCGCCGGCCGGCCCGATGCCGCCAGGGCGACGCTCTGGCATTACGCCCCGGGCGAGATCGTGCCCCTGGCCCGCCAGCAGGGTGAGCGGCTGTGGTATGTGATCACCGACCAGATCGGCCTCGCCCGCGAACTCGTCACCGCCGACGGCCGCCTGGGCTGGGCCGCCGCCCACGACCCCTGGGGCGCCGTCAACGACAACGCCACCCCGGACCCCGACGCCGCCACCGACTGCCCCCTGCGCTTCCCCGGCCAGTGGCACGACCCCGAAACCGGCCTCCACTACAACCGCCACCGCTATTACGACCCCGAAACCGGGCAGTATCTGTCGCCGGATCCGATCGGGTTGCATGGCGGCCCCCGCCCCCAGGCCTATGTCGAAAGCCCCACCGAACTGGCGGATCCGCTGGGGCTGAAGCCCTGCCCCACCATGCTCGCCCGTGGTCAGGCCGCCCTCCGCAACCTCCAGCCCGGCGAGGGCCTGCGCCCCGCCATGCTCGGCCTGGAGACGATTGCGGACAACCCGCGTCTGTTGCAGCATTGGAATGATGCGTTGCGCGCCAAAGGCACAAGCCCCTTCGGAAACTCCTACACGAGATATCTTGAGCATCTCGCCAACGGCCTCGAACCAAGCAAGAAGATGCTGGATGACGCTTTTGGCGCCGTAAGTAAGGAATTCAAAAAACTTGCCCGATCAGACGGCTTCAACATTGCCGAGGTACATCACTGGAATTTTCCAAAGAATACTTTCTCGACGCAGGTACTCGATGCGCGAAATCTGGTACCGACTAAGACTCGTGCCGAGCACGAAGCACTCCACCAACTCACGACATCTGGGCAGCTGTTCTCCGGGCCCATCCAACAGCTGCATGAAATAAAACTCGACCAATGGATGAGCGTTCTAGAATAAGTATAGGCTGGTCTCAAATGTATGAAGACATCGTAAGAAATCTCCACGCTCGTGAATGGATTTCGGATTTCCAAAATGGCGCTCTTCTATCGGATGCATTTCAGGGAGAAAATCGGCCGCCCGACTGGTACGGCTGCCCGCCAGGATTGATTCCGCTGACAAGCGACGGGTCCGGCCCGGTCTATATTGGGGTCTGGGTCCGTTGGTTCGAAGAGCCACGACGACACACCTATGTGATGTGTTCCGTAGAAAACGGGCATCTCCTTCGGGAAATCGCACGGACGGATGAACAGTTCTCGGTGTGGCTGACCCTCAGGGCCATTGCCTTCGAGGGCGCGATCACCGATGAAATCGTCACCTTCTGCAAGGAAACCGGGCCGCTTTCTGTTTCGGATATCGAGGCACATGCCAGGGCCTTTGGCGATGATCCCGAGCGACTGACGGATCTGCCGATGTTTCGCGACCAGCGCCCAAACGACATCGGCCCCGAAGCTGTCGCGACTTACGGCGTCCTCCACCCCCAACACACCGACCCCGCGCGTTTCCGCGACGCCTGTTGGTTCGAACTCAGCGAAGAGCAACAGCGCATCGCCCTCGATCATGCCGACGCCGCCCCCTGGCTGCGGCGTGATGCGCCTGTGGCCCGGCTTTTCGACGGCTATCTCAGTAGCGGCCGTCAGGCCGAAGCCTGGGCCACGCTCAACAGCACCGGCTGGTCTCTGCCCGACGCCCGCGCCGCGGCAGAGCGGCTGGCGGCCGCCACCGACCTGCCAGGGCTGGCGCTTCAGCTGAGAGCCTGGATCGCGTTTTCGCAGCAGACGGATATCCCGGAGCGTTATGGATACTGACGAAGCCTGCCCTATCGTGCCCTACGATCGCGTGATCGCCGATCTCGGCCTGCCCGCCTGGATCGGCGAGGTCCGCAGCGGCCGCTGGCTGGCGGACGCAATGGGATGGGACGCACCTGCAGACTGGTACACCTGCCCGCCGGCCCTCATCCCGCTGACGTCGAACGGATCCGGTCCGAGCTATGTCGGCATCTGGATCCGCTGGACAGCCGGAGGCCGCGCGCTGCACTTCGTACATGCGGGCCCGGAAGATCGCTTTCTGTTGAAAGAAGACGCACTGACGACGGAGCAATTTGCGGCCCGTCTGGCCATGCATGCGATGTCGGCAGTTGATGACGTAACCGATGGCATCCGCGCCTTCGCCGCGGCCGCAGGCATCGCCGATCTGGATGCGCTCGACCAACACACGAGCAACTACAGCGACCAGTCTGACGATCTCGTCCATCTGCCGCTCTTCGACACCCCACGCCCGGCCACCGCTCGTGCTGATGGGCTATCCCGCAAGGGCATCACCCCCTTTGCCGCCGACACGCCCTCGCCCGAGGAACCCGGCGCCGCCTGGTTCGAACTCTCCGGCGCCCGCCGCGCCGCCCTGGCCGACGATCCTGCCGCCGCCCC
The DNA here is from genome assembly GCF_039634785.1 of Tistrella mobilis. NCBI lineage: Bacteria > Pseudomonadati > Pseudomonadota > Alphaproteobacteria > Geminicoccales > Geminicoccaceae > Tistrella > Tistrella mobilis. Next base: position 113,547 of record NZ_JBBIAB010000013.1, read on the forward strand.
CTGGCAGCGCCGCAACGCGCCGGTCGAGGCGCTGTTCGCCGATGCCATGGCCCGGGGCGACCATCTCCGCGCCTGGGCGATCCTGAACAGCACCGGCTGGAAACTGCCCGCCGCCCGCAAGGCCGCCACCGATCTGGCGGCAGCCGTGGCCGATCCGGTCATCGCGGCGCAGCTCAGGGCCTGGGTGGATTTCTCGCAGAGGTCGTTCGATCCGGATCGGGAGGATTATTGAGCGGCGGCGTCATGGGGAACGTCGCCTCTTAGTCTCAGGGTGAGGACGACATGAACACCTATGGCGCCTTACTGGCAGAATCGGGACTCCCCGCATGGCTTCACGACGTCAGCCAGGGTGCCTTCCGCTTTCAGGCCGACATCGGCTACGACGCGCCGGCAGCGTGGTACACCTGCCCGCCCGCGCTTATTCCTTTGGCGTCGGATAGTTCAATGCCGGACTATCTGGGGATCTGGACACGGTGGTTCAGCAAGGATCCGTACCTCCATGTCGTGATCACGGGCCTTGAGGATCGTTTCCTGTTGCGGGAAATCGCCCTGAATTTGCGACCTGGATCGTGACCAAAGCTGCCGGAGATTCGGACTTCACGAAGCAGATGACGGCGTGGTGCAGCTTTTCCGAAGACGCATTCATCCCCGAGTCCGATGCCTATTGAGACGCCCCGTGGAGGATCCACCCCCGTGGGGCGGCAGCCTCATGACACGCACAGGCATGGATCATCAAACGCCGCGCACCTTTTTCCGGCCGGGGGCGATCCGGAATCTGTCGTCAGAAATGAGAGGGCCGGACAATGACCATCAAGCCGCAATCCGTCTCCATCTGGCTCGGCCATTTTGAGTCTGAAGAGGCGATGACCGGGTATTTTGATGAAGATTTCACGGAAGATGGGGATGCCATCCCGTCTCCCTTCCAAAGCTCATTCCACATCGGTTACGATCCTTATAAATTCGAGGCAGCTATGTTCAAAGAGGCGTCGGAAATATCCTGTGCGCTGGAGGATGCCTCCTATTCAGAATATTACGCCGAGGATGTCAAAAAGAGTCTCACCACCCTCAGTTGGGCAAATACAATCTGCATTCTATTCGACTGTGATCCGCCCCAGAAGAAGAAGGACACGCACCTGACTCATATCCTTTACAAGAGAATTTGATGGACAGGGCTTTCATAAACCCCCTCGCCCGGACTTTCGGAAACGCGACCGGCTGTGGATATGACCGCCGCCCCGATCAGGCCTGCCCATGACTGAAGACGCGCCCCATTGCGAACGCTGCGGCACGCCGATGATCCCGCGTCACGATGCCACCACCCGCGGGCTGATCTGCCCGACTTGCGGCTGGTCGGTGGTGTCGACCGCGCTCTCTGCGGTACTCACCGACGATCGCCCCTGGCGCCTCTTCGCCGCGGGCTTCCCGACCACCGACCGGGACCGGCTCAAGGCCCTGGCGGAGGTGCGCGGGATCAATCTGGTCGAGGCGGCGAAACTGGTCCGCGCGATGGGCCCCGCCCCCGATACCCCCGTCTTCGAGGGCCGGGCGTCGGAGCTGGTGCAGCACATGGCCCGGCTGCGGGAGGCCGGCATCACGGTTGCGACCGATCCCGGGTTTCCGCACGACACGCCCGCCGCCCTTGCCGCGGCGCGGCGGGTGCGGGTGGCGCTATGAGGGGCATGTGATGGACGGATATGATGCGCCTGTGGCCCGGCTTTTCGACGACTATCTCAGCAGCGGCCGTCAGGCCGAAGCCTGGGCCACGCTCAACAGCACCGGCTGGTCTCTGCCCGACGCCCGCGCCGCGGCAGAGTGGCTGGCGGCCGCCACCGATCGGCCTTTGCTGGCGCGTCAGCTGAGGGCCTGGATCGCGTTTTCGCAGCAGACGGATATCCCGGAGCGTTATGGATACTGACGGGAGAGACCGCCCATGGCCGATGAGCACGGCATGCAGGCCGCCATACGGGAGAGCCTGGATTTCTTTCTGAGCGGCCGGATTCTGAACGGGCAGATATCCACCGGGCTGGATCATTATCCAAGACAGACCGGCCGCCTGGACGTCGACGAACTTATGAACAAGCATGTCTATCCAGAGACAGGCGAAACCTGGGACGACATGGAAGAGACGATCTTTCATGAATTGGAAAAGCAAATGACCAAAATTGGCATTGCACAAGATTTTGATAACATATATCAAAAATACAATAATGATAATAAAAAGACCTTTATAAGGAATCGTGTGAAGAAAATATTTTCGGAAGATTTTCTCTTTTTCATCAACAGAATTGAAGCACATATCTTGTGCAAGGCCGCCTCGTCTCTCGTAAGGATGCACGAATCCTATTTCGCCGACATCATGACCGTCTACCGGCTCGGCGGCATGCCATGCGGCTTCGAGGGTGCGCCGTTCAGGTCGAGATTGATCGTGTATGTGCCGTCCTGAATGGCCTTCGGATATCGGCCGCCCCCGTGACTGACCGAGGTGCATCATGGATCTCTACACCCGCCTGCTCGCCGATCTCGGCCTGCCCGCCTGGATCGGTGAGGTTCGCAACGGTCGCTGGCTGGCCGACGCCATGGTCTGGGAAGCGCCGGCCGACTGGTACACCTGCCCGCCCGCCCTTGTGCCGCTGACATCCGACGGCTCCGGTCCGCGCTATGTCGGGATCTGGGTGCGCTGGACCGATGCGGGCCGGTTCCTCCATTTCGTGGAAGCAGGGCCAGAGGATCGGTTTCTGCTGCAGGAAACGGCCCTCAGCTCGGGGCCTGGATGGCGTTTTCAGAGGATGAGGGGGATGATGACTATTGAACCATCTCCGCGCGTCATATCCCGCCCGGGCGTCGGGGTAGCTTTCCGGCCATCCGGATTCGGACGAATTCATTGAAGTCGTATGATTGCGGACCATATCCTGAAGGTCCGATCAAGGAGGCAGCCCATGACAGCGCCTGCCCGAACCGCCGCCGGGACCGATCGCCGGGATCTCTCCGGTCCCGGCCTCAGGGCCTTCTTCAACATTGCCGCACAGTGGCGCCTCTCCAACGAGCAACAGATGACGCTGCTGGGCAGCCCCAGCCGATCCACCTTCTACAAGTGGCGGACCGAGGGCGCGCGCAATCTTCCGAAGGATACGCTGGAGCGGATTTCCTACATCCTGGGCATCTACAAGGCCCTGCAGCTGCTGCTTCCGGACCCTGACGCGGCCGATGGCTGGGTGGCGCGCCCGAATGCCGCGGCCCCATTCGGCGGCCGGTCGGCGCTGGACCGGATGCTGTCGGGTCAGGTGGCCGATCTTCTTGCCGTCCGCCAGTATCTCGATGCCGCGCGGGGCGGCTGGAGCTGATGGATCAGCCGCCGGATCCGGCCCCGGATCTCCCCTCTCGCAGCCATATTGCCTGGGCGCCGTGCTGGCGCATCATCCCCAGCCGCTTTCCGCCGATTTCACTGTTCGAGCGGGTCGCCGCACCGGAAGATCTCGATGCGGTCCTTGAACTGGAAGCCATGACCAATCCCCGGCTGAGAGACGAGGTGGGCGAGATCAGTCTGGTCCCCCCCGGCGAACGGGTCAGCGGCCCGGGATCGAGCATCATCATGGCGGCCTTCACCCACCTCAACCCCGAAGGCAGCCGCTTTTCCGACGGCAGCTTCGGGGTGTTCTATGCCGCAGCGGCGCTGGAAACCGCCATCGCCGAGACCGTCTACCACCGCGAACGCTTCATGCGGGCAACGGCGGAAAAGGCCATGGACCTGGATATGCGGGTCTATCTGATCGATCTGGAGGGCGAGCTTCACGACCTGCGCGGCCGGCCGGAGGCGTTCGCCGCCGCCTGTCACCCGACCGACTATTCCGCAGGCCAGAGCCTTGCCCGGAGGCTGCGCGCAGCCGGTGCAGGCGGCATCGTCTATCACAGCGTCCGGCACGAGACCGGGCTCTGCGCCGCGGTCTTCCGCCCGAAACTGCTGTCGAACGGCCGGCAGGAGCGTCATCTCTGCTACCGATGGAACGGTCACCGGATATCCGACATCTACGAGAAGTCGCGGCTGTCGATCGATGCCGGTCCCCGGCCGGGCGATCGCGGCTGACCGGATCCGCCCCCTCATAATCCCGACTGCCTTTCCAAGCGCCCCGCGCGCCACCATGCGCCTGCAGTTCCAGCATGATATGGTTCAGTGATCTGAGGGAGGTCTGCTCATGGCGTCCATGACTGTTTCCATGCCGGAGACGTTGCGTGAATGGGTGCAGCAGCGTATCGAGGCCGGCCAATACGCCAGTCTCAGCGACTATGTGCGTGATCTGATCCATCAGGATCAAATCCGGACCATGGCAGAGCGTGACGCCGTGCGCGAGAAGATCGCCGCGGGCATGGCCTCTCTGCGCGCCGGCGAAGGCGTCGATGGTGAGGCCTTTCTTGCCCGGCTTGATGCGGAACTGGCGGAGATGGGCCGGCAGGGCAGGTAAAACCGAAACCGTCAGGGTCCTGCATGGCAGTCGCAATCTGGACGCCTTGTTTGAGCGTCACCCCCCGCGCATGACATGATCTGTTCTTTCCCGCCCTCTCAGCCGGACATGAGCAGAAGCGTCTTCTGACCCAGGCGGTCCGGCCCCCTCTGCGCGCGCGGCCCAAGGCTGCACACCACCAGCCCGCCCGACGGAACACGACGCCCGCGCGCCGGTTGACGTCCCGCCGGAGGGCCGCGTCTCAGCGGCCGAATGGTCAGAGGCCGAATGGTAAGGGGCCGAATGGGCAGAGGGCACAGAAGATCATGAACGTCACCCCGCGCGCCACCATGCGCCTGCAGTTCAATGCCGGGTTCACTTTCGACGATGCCGCGGCGCTGGTCGGCTATATGCACCGGCTGGGCATCAGCCATGTCTATGCCTCGCCGATCCTGGCCGCGCGTGCGGGGTCTGCCCATGGCTATGACGTCATCGATCCGACCCGGATTTCCGACGAGATCGGCGGCCGGGCCGGGCTGGAGAGGCTGGTGGCGGCGCTGCGCCGGCACGAGATGGGGCTGATACTCGACATCGTGCCCAATCATATGGCGGTCGGCGGCGACGAGAACCCGTGGTGGGCCGACGTGCTGGCGAAGGGCGAGGCCAGCCCCCATGCCCGTGTGTTCGATATCGACTGGCGCCATCCGGATCCTGAGCGGGACGGCAAGGTTCATGCGCCGTTTCTGGGGGAGGATTACGACCGCGCACTCGCCTCGGGCACGCTGCGGCTCTGCCGCGACGCGGCCGGGCGGGTGTGGGCCCTGGCCCATGACCGGCGGTTCCCGATCCGCGACGAGGATCTGCCGGCGATCTTCGGCGAGGGCACGCCCGATGCGGCCAAAGCCGACCGGCTGCTGACGCGCTATCACGAGCCCGAAGATGGGCACGAGCCGGAAGGGGGGCCCCGCGCCCTGCACCGGCTGCTCGACAGCCAGCATTACCGCCTCGCCTGGTGGCGCACCGCGGCCGACGAGGTGAACTGGCGACGGTTCTTCGACATCGGCGAGCTGGCGGGCGTGCGCGTCGAAGACCCGGAGGTGTTCGAGGCGACCCACGGCCTGATCTTCGAGCTTTATGCCGCCGGGCTGATCGACGGGCTGCGCATCGACCATATCGACGGGCTGGCCGATCCCGGCGGCTATTGCCGGCGCCTGCGGGCCCGGCTGGATGGCTTGCGCGACCGCCGGCCGGCGGCGGCGGCCGACCATCCGCCGCTGATCCTGGTGGAGAAGATCCTGGCGGCGGGCGAGCGCCTGCCCGAGGACTGGCCGGTGGAGGGCACCACCGGCTATGACTTCATGGCCGAGCTGGGCGGGCTGCTCCACGATCCCTCGGGCCGGATGCCGCTGCGCAGCCTGTGGCGCGAGGTGACGGGTGAGCCCGACGACCCGGAGGCCGAGGTGGAGGCCGCCCGCCGCCAGATCCTGGCCACGGCTTTCGAGGCCGATCTGGCCCGCACCGTGCGCGCCTTCGCGGCACTCGCCCGATCCCGCCGCCGCGACCGCGACCTGACCACCGCGGCGCTCCGCCGGGTGCTGACCGAAGTGGTGATCCAGGTGCCGGTCTACCGGATCTACGACACCGGCGACGGCCATGATGCCGCCGATGACGCAACCATCGCAGGCGCGATCGACCGCGCCCGCGCCCATGTGGTGCCCGGCGACCGCCCGGCGCTGGAGCGGCTGGCCGACTGGCTGCATGGCGGCCGGGCGATCGAGGGCGGCGGCGTCGATGCCTCGGCCGAGGCGGGCCAGACCGACGAGGCCGACCCCGACATGCTCCGCCGGGCAGCCCTGATCCGCTTTCAGCAGCTGACCGCACCGCTTGCCGCCAAGGCCGTGGAAGACACGGTCTTCTACCGCCAGGCCCCGCTTCTGTCGTGCAACGAGGTGGGGTCCGAGCCCGGCGCGCCGACGCTCTCGCCCACCGCCTTTCACCAGGCCTGCATCGACCGCCGGCGCCACCACCCCATGGGGCTGCTCGCCACCGCCACCCACGACCACAAGCGCGGCCCCGACAACCGCATGCGCCTGGCCGTGCTGTCGGAAATGGTCGAGGAATGGAGCCGGACGGTGAAGGCCTGGCGGCGGATGAACATGCCATCGCAGGTGGCGCCGTCGCAGGTGTCATTGGACGGCCATACGGCGCCGCATCCGGCCGACGAGCTGATGCTCTATCAGACGCTGATCGGGGTCTGGCCGGCCGGGCTCGACGCCACCCGCGCCGCCCGCAACACGGCGGCCGGCGAGATCCTGCCCCGGGTGGAGGCCTGGTGGCGGAAGGCGCTGCGCGAAGGCAAGCGCCGCTCCAACTGGGTGGAACCGGATACCGGCTACGAGGCCGCCTGCCTCGCCTTCCTGCAGGCGATCATGGGCAGCGACAGCAGCTTTCCCGAAGCGCTGGACCGGCTGGTGCGGCGGATCACCCCGGCCGCCATGGTCAATACGCTTGCCCAGACCGTGCTGCAGCTGACCTGCCCCGGCATTCCCGACATCTATCGCGGATCTGAGGTGCGGGACCTGTCGCTGGTCGATCCCGACAACCGCCGGCCGGTGGATCACGCGCGCCTGGCAGGGCTGCTTGCGGCCGAAACCGAGCCCGCGGCGGCGCTCGAATCCCCCCGCGACCACGACGCCGCCAAACAGGCGGTGATCGCCCGCATCCTGGCGCTCCGCGCCCGCGATCCTGCCCTGTTCCTGACCGGGGACTATCTGCCGTTGACGGTGACCGGCCCGGCGGCGGACCATCTGCTCGCCTTCGCCCGGGTGGGCACCGCGACAGCGGGGACCCAGCCGCCCCATGCCATCATCCTGGTCTCGCGCCTCGCCGACCGTCTGATCCCCGAAGGCGGCGCGCCGCTGATCCCGGCCGAGGGCTGGGCCGACACGCTGATCGACATCCCAGGCCCGCTCGCCGGCCCCCATCACGAGGTGCTGACGGGTGAAAGACTGGCGCTCCGCGACGGCGGACTCGCGGTCTCGGGCCTGCTGACCCGGCTGCCGGTGGCGGTGATGACCGGGCTTTGACCGGTCTGGACCTTCAGCCCGTGCGGGACAGGGGCCGGCCCACCGCCGCTGTCCGATGCAAGGCGCCGCCACCCGCTGCACGCGCCCTCTACCGTCACCCCCGTAACCTCGCCCGTCAGCCCCTTCCGTCATCCCCGCGCCCTCCTCCGTCATCTCCGCGCCCTCCTCTGTCGTCTCCGCCACCTCCTCTGTCATCCCCGCGAAGGCGGGGATCCACCTTTGCGGTGATCAGGAGCGGCGCGACGGCGCCCGGGCAGGCGACATTCTTCGGCCGGAGAGCAAGGTGGATCCCCGCCTTCGCGGGGATGACGGTGGTGAGGGTGTGGAGGTCCGGGCAACAACAGCGCCGGACATCAACGGCGCGCCGCGCGCAGTCAGATGGCTGAATCGATCGACAACCCGGGAAGACCGGGTTGCGGGGATTCCATGGCCGGAGCAAATGGTCAGGGCTTCAAACCGAAAACGGTTCCTACTCCCGGAGTGTGGTGTTTCCATGACCGGAGCAAATGGTCATGGCTTCAAACTGAAAGGAGAAAATATGACTAGCACGATCGGTTTCCATGACCGGAGCAAATGGTCATGGCTTCAAACTCCCCCCCTTCCAACCCCTTGTCAAGAGGTCTCCGAAACGCCCGATTTCCGTCGGGTCCGGGCTTTTGCATAACGGGTTATGCATCTTGTTTCGTCCTGTCTTATTTCTTAAGATTATCAATAGGATAGCGTTTCCACGAGGTTACCCTCTCGCCGTCCGGCTCAGGCGCGCCCCGAAGGCATCCACCACCCGCGCGAAGGCCGCTTCGGCGCCCGCCGACAGGCCGGCATAGCCGGGGAAGTTGTGGATCATGTCGGGCAGGCGCAGATGGTCGACCGGCACGCCCGCGGCCGCCAGGCGGTCGGCCATGGCGTCGCCCTGGTCGGAGAGCGGGTCGAAGCCGGCGGTGGCGAGCACGATCGGGCAGGTGCCGGCGACATCCGGCCAGAGCAGGGGGGAGGCGCGGGGGTCGCGGGCGTCTTCGGTGCCGGTCAGCAACAGATCGCAGAACCAGTCCATGGTGGCGGTGTCGAGGAAATAGCCTCTGCCGAGGGCCGCCATCGACGGATAGCTGACCTCTTCTCCGGCATTCGGGCGGAAATCGGTCACGGGATAGAGCGCCAGACCCGCCACCGGCTGCGGGCCGTTCGGGCGGTCGCGGGCGGTGAGTGCCGTGACCAGGGTCAGGCAGCCGCCGGCGCTGTCGCCCGCAAGCCCGATCGCGGCAGGGTCGGCGCCCCAGGCCGCGGCATCGCCGGCCACCAGGGTGAAAACGTCCCAGGCATCCGCCACCGCCGCCGGGAAGGGATGTTCCGGCGCCAGGCGGTAATCCGGGGTCAGGACCAGCGCGCCCAGCCGGTCGGCCAGCCAGCGCGACTGGTTGTCATAGGCCGCCGGGTCGCCGACCACGAAGCCGCCGCCGTGGAAATAGATCACCAGCGGCAGGGCCGTGGCATCGCCCGCCCGCGCCGGCCGGTAGAGCCGGGCATCGATCACCCGGTCCGGCAGCTCCAGCACATGTTCCGTCATCGCGACCGGCGCTTCGGGGGCGCGGATGCCGCGGATCAGATAGCGCTCGCGATAGGCGGCGCGCGCCTCGGGCACCGGCAGATCGCGGATGCTCGGCCCGGCGGGGGCCTCAGCGGCGGCCTTCAGCATCGCCCTGAGCGCGGGATCGAGTGCGTCGTCGGTCATGCGGGGAAACTCCGGTCGGAGGGGGGGATATCGCGGCTATTGTGACTTTTATGATATCAAAATACAATATCTGCATTGCCCTCCTCCAATGGATGCCGCCCGCGATGTACGTGCCCGCCCATTACCGCACCGACGACCCCGCCGCCATTCTGGGCTGGCTGGCCCGCTTCCCCTTCGGCACGCTGGTGACCGCGGGCGCCGACGGCCTGCCGCTCGCCACCTCGCTGCCGGTGATTACCGAAGGTCAGGACCCCGACGACATCACCGGTCTCACCATCGCCGCCCATATGGCCCGGCGCAACCCCCATGCGGCGGCGCTGTCGACCGGCATGCCGGCCCTGCTGGTGGTCAACGGCCCCGATGCCTATATCTCGCCCGCCTGGTATGAAAGCCCGGTCAACGTGCCGACCTGGGACTATGTCGGCCTGCAGATCCGCGGCCGGCTGACGGTCATCGACGACCGCGACGGCCTGCTCGATCTGATGCGCCGCCAGATCGCCGCCTTCGAGGCCCGCACCGCCACCGGCTGGACCCTGGATGCGGCACCGGAGCCCCATGTCGACCGGCTGATCCAGGGTGTCGTCGGCCTCCGCATCCGGGTGGAGCGGATCGACTGCATGCAGAAGCTCAGCCAGAACAAGCCCACCGACCGCCCGACCATCCAGGCCGCACTTCGTGCGTCCGGCAGCGATTACGGGCCGGTGGTGGCGGGGTTGATGGATCTGGTCAAATGACGACTCTTATAACGCTATAAGACAATTATCTGGGCGTCACCCCGTGGCCTCGATCAGCAGGAAACCGTCCATGACGGCCAGCGTCACGATTCGTCCGTCATCCGAGACCACCATGCCGGGGGTCAGGCCATGCGCCTCCTGCCAGCCGCGCACCGCCACCGGCCAGCGGGTCCGCCCCTCCCCTTCCTTCCAGGCGACGAGCCCCGGACCGAAGGCGCGCCAGTGGTGCAGCGCATCACCCACCCGGGTCGTCGGCCCGATGGTGAAGACCCCGGGGTGGCTCGCCGGCCAGCGGCCGGTTGCGGGCTGCGGCACCGCCGCCGCCCAGGCGCGTGGAAAATCCGCCAGGATCGCGGCCATCATCTGCGCCGATCGCCAATAGGTCCGCGCGAACACCGTGTGCAGATCATCGGTGGCGGTCAGGGTCATCGGCTCCTGCGCCAGAATATCCCCGGCATCGGCCTCTGCCGTCAGCTTGTGAACAGTGATCCCCGCCGATGCCGGGTGGGTCGCGAGGATCCATTGCACAGGGGCGGGTCCGCGCCCGTCAGGCAGCAGGCTTGGATGGATGTTGACCGCAGGCAGGGCCGGATCGACCGGTACCAGCCATGGATAGCCGACCACCACCACCAGCCCGGTGCCGGTCTGCCGCAGCATCGCCAGATCATCGCGGCGGAACCGATGGAAGAAGACCGGGCAATGATGTTCCGCGGCAAGCGCTGCGGTGATCTCGCCGATCTGACCACCGCCCGCCGTCCATATCGAGGTCAGAACATGGCCGCCGGCACGCAGCATGGCAGCCCAGCTGCCATCGACACCGCCCAACAGCGCAATTCTCATCATATGTCCTCCCGCACCACCGGTGATCGGCCACTGGCCAGCGTGATCACGGTATCGCCCGGCCGGATCACCCCCGGCCGGTGGGTGACCGCAATCACCGTCACCCGATCGACAATCTGGCGGATACCGTCGAGAATATTCTCCTCCGTCGCCGGGTCGAGCGCGGAGCCCGCCTCGTCGAGCAGCAGCACGGCGGGGTCGCCATAAAGCGCACGGGCGATGGCAATCCGCTGACGCTCCCCACCCGACAGGCGGAAACCCCGCTCCCCCACCACGGTTTCAAGCCCGGCCGGCATGGCCTGGACGCGCTCAAGCATCCGGGCCGCAGCCAGCGCCGCATTCAGCCGCCCCTCGTCGAGGAGCCGGCCGAAGGTCACATTCATCGCCACGCTGTCCGCGATCAGGACCGGCTCCTGCGGGACGATGCCCACGATCGCGTACCAGGCCTCCGGGTCGATCCCGGCCAGATCCGTACCGTCGATCAGGATCCGCCCGGTGCCAGGTTCCAGCGCCCGGGTCAACAATCGCATGAAGGTGGTCTTGCCTGCGCCGGTCTCCCCCATGATCCAGGTGACATGGCCGCGCCGCGCCGTCGCCCGAAGCCCCGACAGCCCCCGCCCGTCGGCATGAACATAGCCGAGATGATCGAAAGTGACGGCCCCGTCGCGGATCACCAGCGGTTGCGCATGGAGCCGGATCGGCATTTCCGGCGCCTGCCACATGCGCAACAGCGGCCGCAGCCGCGCCAGCGAACGAACCACGTCATCAATCGCATGGCCGGCGGCCTCGAAAGGCTGATTGAGCTGCAGAAGCAGGGTGTTGAACAGCACCACCTCGCCGATGGTGAGCTGCCCTGCCCGCCAGGCCGGCAGCAGCAGCGCGAAGGTGATGGCGATCTGCAAGGCCAGCGCCACGCCATATATGGCGGCATAGGCGATCCGCCGCCGGCAATAGGCAGCCCAGCGATCCAACAGCCCGTGCATCTGCCTTTGATGATGATCGCGCGCCCAGGCGGTGCCTCCCACCTGCCGCACCGCCTCTACGGCGCCGATTACATTGCCGAAGACCTGCGCCACCTGCTGATCGGCATCGATCGCTGCATCCAGATGCCCGCGCGTGCGTGACGCGGCCAGCCAGGTAACACCGGTGAAGGCCAGGCCATAGGCCGCGACAATGGCGGCGATCGCGGGGGTCACGGCAGCACCGAGCATCACGATCGTGGCCAGGAACTGCACCAGGCCCGTCAGAAGCACCCCCGACCCCAGCTGGACAACGACGTTCATCGCCATGGCACCCCGCGCCTGGGCCTGCCGGATCGCGACGATGTTGTTGTCGACGAAGAATGCCGGGGTCTTACGCATCAGCCGCTCGAAGAAGGCGATGCTGATCGTCGAGGATATGCGTTCCGCACCCATATAGCCCAGATACTCGACCGCATGCCTGACGACCAACCCGCACCCCAGCAGCAACGCATATGCCGCCACCATCGCCAGCAGATCCTCTGCACGCCCGGCCACCAGATCATCGATCAGCCGGGCGAAGAGCCAGGGCACCAGCACCATGAGCAGCGCAGACACCACCGCCAGCGCCGCGACCGGCACAAGCGATGCAAGCACGCCTCGCAGGCCGGCTTCTTTCAGGCTCCCAAAGAAGGGGGGGACACCTCGTGTCTCTTCAGCAGTCATTACAGTCATATGTAGCCTCCCCGCCGATAATGCCCGAGAAAAAGCTCCATATGCATAAACATTATTATATGGAATGCAGCCTGACGGAGACCCGGTACAATACATCCTCTGCGACACACATCTTCATAACAAGTCCAAAGGCGGGAAGGTTCTATCAATCCGACATCAGCGCATACAGAATCTTGGCATAATTGCCGCATGAGCTGATTTGAACGAACAAGGGTATCCAGTATACTGCTCTCGAATGAGTCGTGTATATCAACAAGAAAATCACGCAGGCCAACCGCAGAAAGAACTTGCTTAAGAAGAAGGCGATCCTTTCGCAGATGAGGCGGCAGGGAAGACCCGAACTGTATGATCTCAGGCTCAAGGAACGGGTTAATCGACCACATTCCCTGAAGAAGTAGTCTTTGATGACGAGCCTCGACGGCCTGCAAAGCCGGCGCAACGTAGGGCAAAGTATAGTTGCTCGTGACTTGCGCTGATTGGGCAAGAAGAAATGCCTCTCGCGTGATAAACACACAAGATGGATTTGATCGTGTGATTCCAGGATAGCTATTCGTAAATCCGTCATCCGAGGGAAACAGCGGGAATGCTTCATTGCCGCCCACCCCTGAGATTAATGTATCATATCCTCCCAGTCTCAATTTTTCCGTCAAACTGAAAAACGCTTCGTGAAAGGGTTCCGCCATATAGCTTGTGCAGAATGGCTCACGACGCGGGCTGTCTGGCGAAAAGGGCAGATGTTGAGCGATATCAACCAGGAGAAGCGGTACATTCAACGACGCGGTGATTTTTCTCTGACGAATCGTCTGATTCACCGGTTGTCCGAAGCTCGCAGATACCGCTATTCCCGCCGCCGACAGCGACGGGATTAAACGTGACGCCAAGAGAAGCAGAACAGCCGAGTCCAACCCCCCACTGACTTCACAAACGACTCTATCTGCCCCCAGTTTTCTCCTGGATATGGCCGCATTTATATATTCCTCAAGAATATTTTGAAATGGGACATCTCGGGCCATTTCTCGGGGAGCATATTCCCGTCGCCTGTCTCGTTGAGTTATGCGCAATCGGTGCGGAGATGCAAAAACCTCGCTATCAACTGTCACCCTGAATATATTGGCGAATATAGTTTGCGAATCATATGCATAGCCATGCATCATCAACCATCTCGATAGCTGATGAAGATTGATTGTATTTTGGCAGGAGCTTCTCGCAACTGCATTGTAATCCCAGGACACACGAAATTCGGCATAAGATGCCCATACATATACACATGTATTTGGGTTGTGATTTGTGAAAATCCTGATACCAGGTGCCCCGATCTCACGAGAAATATCTATTGCAATAGCTGCATTAGGCCAACCAGCCACGCCCGCTATTTCATCCTCAAAGTCAGACGGATCTTCCGTCAAAATGTGTTCATGCTGCCCCACCCGAAAATCAATGGCTTGTTTGCATTTTTCTCGGCAGACAAGCAATATTCTGTGTTCGTTGTAGAGGATCTTGTAGTCAAGCGCTGCGTGTAGGTAAGGGGAGAGACGACTCTTACCAAAGGTCACCTCTCCCCCGCCGGACACGGACACAGCGCTCCCGATATCAGCATAGCGCACAGAAGCGTCTATCACGGTTCCGCACATCCTATAGGTGGCGCCAGAACAGGCTCGTTCAGTAGATATCCGGCCGCTGGTAAAACCTTCCATTGCCCTCCAGCGGGCCATTGATCTTCGCAAACGCCGTGGATTCTGCTGCCGAGATGTTCACCGGCCCGGAATACAGGCGACGGGCTGGGGCAGGATGCAGCCCCAGCAAGCTGTCGAGGGGGATCAACGACGGCGCATGCCAACCTTTGTCCAACAGATCCATACCGTATTCTCCCATATAAACAGTTTGTTGAGCCATTCGGCCCTAGAGAAACCTATTATATATGAGAATGAGAATCAATCGCATATTTAATCAGAAGTTGTGTACCTGCAGCGCCAGGCTGTCAGTCGCCCCGGAGGCACAGCAACCGCTTCGCCGCAATCCGCGTCTCCCCCGGATAGCCGAAGGCGTTGTTCACATAGCGCACGCCGTCGATCACCTGGTCGCGGTTGACGTGGCTGTGGCCATAGACATGGGTCACCGGCCGCCAGGCGCGGAGCTGGGTTTCCAGTTTGCGGGTGCCGAGCACGGGATAGACGATGCGTTTGGCCGGCGGGATGAAATCCGGCATCACGTCGATCCGGGGCAGGAAATGCGAGACGGTGATGGTGGTCGCATGGGCTGCCGCCACCGGGGCCGGGTTGCGGGCCAGGAAGGCGTCGGTGATCAGCGCCGGCGTCATGCCCTCGGGCCAGCGGCAGGCGCGGAAATCGGTCCAGGCCAGGCGCAGATCGCGCGAGGGCTCGCCGAACGAGAAATCATACCAGCCGTAAAGCGGCACGATCCGGAGCCCGGCGCCGTGCCAGACCTGCTGCACCGCGCCGCTTTCATGGGCGATGCGTCGGACCTCGTCGAACTTCGCGAACGAATCCTCATGGGTGCGGTCGCGCACCACCCACAGCTCGTGATTGCCGGGCAGATAGATCACCGTGCGGAAACGCAGGGCCAGCCGTTCCAGGGTGCGGCCCAGACGCTGCGGCATGTCGGAGACGTCGCCGGCCAGGATCAGCAGATCGTCGACGTAATCGGCGGTCGACACTCCGGCCACCCACTGGTCGTTCTCGTCGTAATCGACATGCAGGTCCGAGATTGCAAAAACGCGCATCAACTCCGGTCCGGGTCTGATCTGGGTCCCCCGCCCGGCACCGTCGGAACCGGGGTCGGGGACGGCCGCCGATCATAGAGTGAAAGCGGCCGGGAGGGAAAGCGGGGCCGCCCCGGCCGGTTGCGGCGGGGCTTGCGCGCAGGCGGCGGGTGTGCGACAGCCGGAGCGCGCCCCTCCCCGGCCGGAAGAGAGACCTTGATGGACGACACCGCCCCCGACGCCCCCCCTTCCGACACACACCTTCCCGACACACCGCCCTCCGGCGGCCTGATCGGCCTGCTGATCGCGGCGGTGGTCACCGTCGGCTCCAACGCCCTGCTGCTGAGCCCGATCCTGATCGATGTCGCCCGCGATTTCGGCACCGATACCGTCACCATCGCCCGGGTGATTTCGGCCTATGGCGCCGCCACCGCGATCTCGGCGCTGTTTCTGTCGACGGCCGTCGACCGGTTCGGCGCGCGGCCGGTGCTGGTGGCCACCACCGCGGTGATGGCGCTTGCCCTTGCCGCCAGCGCCGCCGCCCCGGCCTGGCCGGTGCTGGCCGCCGCCCAGATGCTGGCCGGCATCACCGCCGGCATGCTGTTGCCGGCGATCTATGCCACCGCCACCAGCCTGGGCGGGGCGGCACGGGGCGCGCGGGTGCTGGGCCGCGTGCTGAACGGCTGGGCGATCTCTCTGGTCGCCGGCGTGCCGGCCTCGGCCGCGATCACCGATCTGGCCGGGTGGCGGGTCGCCTATGTCGTGCTGGCGGCGATCGCAGCCGCCACCTGCCTCGGCTGCCGACGGCTGCCGCCCGCCCCCGCACGCGACCGCGCCGGACCCACGCGCCACCGGGTCGCCTCGCCGCTCGCCACCCTCCGCCGCCCCGGGGTGGCCTCTCTGCTGGTGGTGTGCCTGACCTTCATGAGCGCCTTCTACGGCTGCTATGCCTTTGTGGGCGATGCCTTCCGCCGGGCGCTGGATCTGGATGCCGGCACCGCCGGCCTGTTCGTTCTGGCCTATGGCGCGGGTTTCGGCCTGGCCAGCCTGGCGGCACCGCTGATCGACCGGATCGGCCCGGCGCGGCTGCTGCCGCGGGTGATGGTGGCGATCGCCGGGGTCTATCTGATCCTCGACCCGGCTTTGCACAGCTTCCCCACCGCGCTTGCGGTGGCCGCGATCTGGGGCATGGTCAACCATCTGGGGCTGAACATGCTGGTGCTGCTGCTGTCGCGCCGGGCGGCCGGGGCCGGCGGGGCGGTGATGGGGCTGCATTCGGCCGTCACCTACACGGCGGTCTTCCTGGGGCCGCTGCTGCTGGGCCTGGCTTATGAGGGCATCGGCTTCGGCGCCGTGGCAGGGGCCGCGGCCGCAGCGGCGCTGATCGGGGCGGGGGCGGCGTGGCGCGATGCAAGGCGCTGGCCAGCCTCTCACTAGCCGGACGGGCGGTGCATCTGTCAGACTACGGGGGCCCATACCGCCCGGAAGGTGTCGTCCGCAAGGTCCCGCGCCCCATGTCGCATACCGCCAGCCGTTTCCGCCGCCTTGCCACCGCCCTGCCCGGCATCGAGGCGGTGACGGCGGAAACCACCCGCCGCTTCGCCCGCCACACCCACGACCAGTTCGGCATCGGCGTCATCGCCCGCGGTGCCCAGGGCTCGGCCAGCGGCCGCGGGCCGGTGGAGGCGGGACCGGGCGACGTGATCACCGTCAACCCGGGCGAGGTGCATGACGGCTGGCCGATCGGCGATGCCGGCCGCGCCTGGCGCATGCTTTATATCGACCCGCCGGTGCTGGCAGAGGCGGCGGCCGATCTGATGCGGCCAGGCGATGCCGAATTCCACCACCCGGCCGCCACCGCCCCCGCCACCGCGGCGCGGTTTCTCGCCGCCTTTCACAGCCTGACCGCCGGGGCGAACAACCTGACCGTCGGGGCGACTGGCACCGCCGCCCCCCTCGCCCGCCAGGAACGCCTGACGGTGCTGCTCGCCGATCTTCTGGGCGGCCTGCTGGTGCCGGCCGGCCGCCCGACCATCCCCCCCGGCATCGCCCGCGCCCGCGCCGCCATCGACGACGACCCCGCCGCCGCCCATGATCTGGCCGGGCTTGCCGCCATCGCCGAAACCGGCCGCTTCCAGCTGATCCGCAGCTTCACCCGCGCGACCGGCTTCACCCCCCATGCCTATGTTCTGGAACGCCGCGTCCAGCTCGCCCGCCGCCTGATCACCACCGGCACGCCCCTCGCCGAAGCCGCCGCCGAAGCCGGCTTCGCCGACCAGAGCCACATGACCCGCCACATGACCCGCCGGCTGGGCGCGACGCCGGGGGTTTGGGCGGGGGGGGTCGGGCGAGCGGGGGCCGCACCGCTGACGCGGCATTGCCCCGCGGATCAGCCGCCCGCCAGCTGCCGCAGAACCGCCGCCCGCCAGATCAGGGCATCCGCCTCGACCTCCTCGGCGGTGACGAGATCGCCGGCATCCGCCGCGGCAATGGCGGCCTCGACCTCGCGGCGGAACCAGGCATCATAGGCGGTGTCGGTCATGGCTGATTCCATTCATTGCGGCGGCATCGGAAGAGTGTGACGGGCGACGCAGGTATGATGAAGCTCCAATGTCTCGCCCGGGGCATCAACAGCACGTAAAATCCGACCTGCACCGATCCTCGCTGCTCAGGATACACCCATGCCCCACCCCTCGGACCACGGACCAGACCCCGAGATCGAACGCTGGCTGCGGGAAGACGTGCCCCGGGCCTGGAAAGAATATCTGGCACATCCGGATCAGGCGGTGTCGTCGAAAGACCTGCTGGATGTCGTCCATGCCGATTATCTGGCGGGGCTTGTGAGACGCGGGTGAACAGCCCCGCAATTCCGTTCAAGACCACCCCCGCCCGCCCCGCGCATCCTCTGGCGATCCCGCCACTGTCCAGGATGCGTGCCGCCCATGACCACCACCTCTGCCAATAGCACCCCGGCCAATACCACCTCTGCCAATGGCACCCCGGCCAACACCAGCCCGGCCGATCGCCGGGTCGGGTTTGCCTGTCTGGCCGGCGCCATGGTGCTGGTCGGCACCACGGTCATCGCCTCCAGGGTTATTGCCGGCGGGGGAGCTGGCGGCGGGATGGGGCCGTTTACCGCCACGGCGCTGCGCTTTGCGCTCGCCTTTCCGGTGTTTCTGCTGCTGATGCGCTGGCAGGGGGTGCGGCTGCCGCGGCCGGCGCCGCGCGATCTGGCGGTGCTGGTGGTGCAGGCGGGGGCCGGCAGTGTCGGCTATACCACGCTGCTGATCTCAGGCCTCGCCAGAACCTCCGCCGCCGATGCCGGGGTGGTGATCGGCACCCTGCCGGTGGTGACCGCCATGATCGCGGTGATGGTGCTGGGCGAACGGCCCGGGCGGCGGCTGCTGGTGGCGATCGCGCTTGCCGCGGCGGGCATGATGGCGGTGGCCGCCGGGGGTGGGGGCGGGAATGGTGGAGGCGGCGCCTCGTCGCTGGCCGGCACGCTGCTGGTGCTGGGCGCGGTGGTCTGCGAGGGGCTGTTCATTCTGCTGAACAAGAAGCTGCGGATCCCGATCGCGCCGCTCGCGCTTTCGACCGTGATGACCGGGCTGGGCTTCATCGCCGCCGGCCTGCCGGCGTTGATCCTGGAACGGCCCTGGGCGGCCGTTCCGGAGACGGCGGCACTGCTGGGTGTCGCCTGGTACGCGCTGGTGCCGACGGTGATCGGCTTCGTGCTCTGGTATGCCGGTGCCGCCCGGGTGAGCGGGGCGGAGGCGGCCCCCTTCACCGCCCTCGCCCCGGTCTCGGCGGTGGCGCTGGCCGCCCTGGTGCTGGGGGAGGCGGTCAGCCTGCCCCAGATCCTGGGCGTCGCCTGCGTGCTGGCGGCACTGGCCGCCCTTCAGGTACCAAACTGGGCCTCGTGGAGGCGCCGGTAAAGCCCGCCCGCGCCCAGCAGTTCGTCATGGGCGCCCTGTTCGGCGATGCCGCCACGGTCGACCACCAGGATGCGGTCGGCGCCGCGGATGGTGGCAAGGCGGTGGGCGATGACCAGGGTGGTGCGGCCGACCGAGAGTTCCGCCAGCGCCTTCTGGATCTCGCGCTCGGTTTCGGTGTCGAGCGCCGAGGTCGCCTCGTCGAGGATCAGGATCGCCGGATCCTTCAGGAACATGCGCGCGATGGCGATGCGCTGCTTCTGCCCACCCGAAAGCTTCACGCCCCGTTCGCCGACCACCGTGTCCAGCCCCTGGGGCAGGCTCTCGATCAGATCCATCAGCCGGGCACGGCGGGCGGCCTCGACGATCTCGGGCTCGGTCGCCCCAAGCCGGCCATAGGCGATGTTCTCGCGGATCGTGCCGCCGAACAGGAACATGTCCTGCTGCACGATGCCGATCTGGCCGCGCAGCGAGGCAAGCGTCATGTCGCGGATGTCGATGCCGTCCACGATGATCGCGCCCGCGTCGACATCGTAGAACCGCGGCAGCAGAGAGCAGAGCGTCGTTTTGCCGGCACCCGAGGGGCCGACGATCGCCACCGTCTCGCCCGCGCCGATGTCGAAGCTGACCCGGTCGAGCACCGGCCGGCTGCCATAGGAAAACGAGACCTCGTGGAAGCGGATATTGCCCGCCAGCCGCGGCGCCGGCCGGGCGCCCGGGCGGTCGGCGATGTCGGGCTCGGTCGACAGAAGGTCGAGATAGCGGCGGAACCCGGCGATGCCTTTGGGGTACAGCTCGATCACCGCATTGATCTTCTCGATCGGCCGCACGAAGACGCCGACCAGCAGCAGGAAACCGACGAAGCCGCCATAGGAGAGCTGCTCGTTCAGCACCAGATAGGCGCCCGCGATCAGCACCACCAGCTGGATCAACCGGATGCTCATATAGTTGAGCGACATGCTGGCCGCCATGATCTTATAGGCGGCAAGCTTGGTCGAGCGGTAGCGGTCGTTGTCGCGGGCGAAGAGCCGGCGCTCGTGATCCTCGTTGGCGAAGGCCTGGACCACGCGCATGCCGCCGACATTCTCTTCGATCCGGACGTTGAAATCGCCGACCCGGCCATAGAGCGCATCCCAGTTGCCGGCCATGCGCTTGCCGTAATGGGTGGCGACCCATATGATCGGCGGCACCACCGCCGCGGTCAGCAGGGCCAGATCGACATTCACCCACAGCATCAGCAGGAAGGCGCCGATGAAGGTCATGATCGCGATGAACAGGTCTTCCGGCCCGTGATGGGCGATCTCGCCGATTTCTTCCAGATCCTTGGTGACCCGGCCGACCAGATGGCCGGTCTTGTTCTCGTCATAGAAGCGGAAGGACAGCTTCTGCAGATGGTCGAAGCTGCGGCGGCGCATCTCGGTCTCGATGTTCACGCCCAGCATATGGCCCCAATAGGTGACCACCGCCATCAGCCCGGTGTTGAGCAGATAGACGACCAGCAGGCCGACGGCGGCGGCGATGATCCAGCCCCAGTCGCCGCCGGGCAGCAGCTCGTCGACATAGAACTTGACCGCGACCGGGAAGCCCAGCTCCAGAAGGCCGGCCAGGACGGCGCAGCCGAAATCGAGCAGGAACAGGCCGCGATAGGGGGCGTAATAGGCGAAAAACTGTCGAAGCATCGGGGGGAGGATCCCAGGCACGTTGCGGTTGGCGGAGTGACGCGGGAAGAGGTCGTCATGGGAAGACCGGGTCTTCAGGACCGGCGGTGCCTTCCGCGCCCCAGCAGCCAGACCAGATACGGGCCGCCGAGTATGGACGCGAACAGGCCCACCGGCAATTGGTACGGGAAGGCCGCCATGCGCGCGAGCCAGTCGGCCGCGACCATCAGGGCAATGCCGATCAGAACGGCGCCGGCCAGCTGACCCTGTGGCCGCCTGAGGCCCAGCAGCCGGGCGGCATGGGGGGCGATCAGCCCCACGAAGCCGAGCGGGCCGACATGGAGGGCGGCGGCCGCGGTCAGCAGGGCCGAGAGCAGCACCAGCAGGAAGCGGGACCGGCCGACCGTCAGCCCGGCCGCCTGCGCGACCGGGGCGCCGAGCGGCAGCAAGGCCAGAACCCGGCCGGCCAGCCCCAAGGGCAGGATCAGCAGCAGGGCGGCACCCGCCGCGATCCAGGCATCGCCGGGGGTGATGGCGGCGGTGGAGCCGGCCAGCCAGCCCAGCAGTTCGAAGGCACGGAAGCCGCCGGTCGCGATCACCGCCACCAGCACCGCATTGGCCAGCGCCGCGGTGGCAAGCCCGGCGAGCAGCAGCCGTTCGGCGCCGAAACCCGCGCGACCGGCGATCGCCAGGATGAAGGCGAGCACCGCGGCAGACCCCGCCGCGGCGCCGGCGAGCCGGGCACCGGTGGAGGGCAGGTCGAGACCGAGCAGCACCAAAGCGAGCCCCAGCCCCGCCCCGGCCCCCACCCCCAGAACGTCGGGGCTGGCGAGCGGGTTGGCGGTGACCCGCTGCATCACGGCGCCTGCCGCCGCCAGCATGGCCCCCGCCGCGGCCGCGACCATCACCCGCGGCAGGCGCCAGGGCAGCAGATCGGCGAAGAGCGTGCCGGTGGCGAGATGCAACCCCGCCGGCCCGCGGCCGAGGGTGAGGGCCGCGAGCACCAGGCCCAGGGCGAGCAGAGAGAGCCCGGCCAGCACCAGGCCCGGCCGGGCGCGTGGCAGGTCACGCGCCGCCGCCGCCCGGGCCGGCGGGCGCTCGATCATCCTGAGCCGGGGCAGCAGCCAGAGCAGCAGCGGCCCGCCGAGCAACGCGGTCGCAGCCCCGGTCGGCAGGCCGGCGATGCCGCGCGCTTCGAGCAGCATGACCGCACCATCGGTCGCCCAGAGCAGCACCGCGCCGATCACCGGGCTCCAGACCAGCTGGCCGGCAGGGCTGCGGGCGCCGGCCGCCCTTGCGAGGGCCGGGGCCGCCAGCCCCACGAAGCCGATCACCCCCACTTCCGAGACCACCGAGGCGGCAAGCCCCGCCGCCACCGCAACGGCGGCGAGCCGCACCCGGGTAAGCGACAGCCCCAGGCTGCGCGCCGCGCCGTCATCCAGTGCGAACAGGGTGAGCGGGCGGATCAGCAGGGCGCCGACGCCAACCGCCAGGCCGAGCCGGAGCGCCAGCCCCGTTGCCGGCCCCCAGCTCTGCTGGGCGAGCGCCCCGCCGCCCCAGATGAACAGCGACATCATATAGCGGCCATCGGCCAGGATCGCGGCGGCGGCGATCGCGCCTGCGATCAGCGTGACCATCATGCCGGCAAGCACCACCGAGACCGGCTCCAGCCCGCGCCGCCAGGTCAGCGCCAGCACCAGGGCGACGGCGGCAAGCCCGCCGGTCGCGGCGATGCCCTCGCGCGCGGTCGCCAGCCAGAGCGGCGCATGGATCGTCGCCAGCACCAGCGCCAGCTGGGCGCCCGAGGCGATGCCGAGGGTGGCCGGCTCCGCCAGCGGATTGCGCAGCACCCGCTGCAACAGCGCGCCCGAAAAGCCGAGCGCCGCCCCGGCCAGGATCGAGACCAGGATGCGCGGTGCCACGCCATCCCGGCGGATGATCGCATCCAGAACCGGATCGGCCGAAAAACTGCGGCCGAGGGCGAGCGCCGACAGCAGCGCCGCCAATGCCGCAACCGCCAGCCAGACCAGCGCGCCCGGCCAGACCAGCGCGCCCGGGCTGAACGGGCGGAACCGCTCAGCCATGGGGCACCATCGCGGCCGAGAGCAGCCGCGCGAAACGCGCGGCGGTCGGCAGGGCGCCGAAGGGGTTGACGGGGTCGATGATCAGCACGCGGCCCTCGCGCACCGCCGGCAGGGCCTGCCAGAGCGTTGCCCGGCCCAGCCGGCGCAGCGTGTCGGGCGGCATCGGCCCGATCAGCGCGATCCAGGCCTCGGGCCGGGCGGCCAGCGCCTCGATGCCGACCGGTGCAGTGCCGCCATAGCGGGTCTCCGCCCCCCAGGCATTGGCGAGGCCCATGCGGTCGGCAACGGCACCCGGCAGCGAATCCGGCCCGAAGGCGCTGACATGGGCGGCATCACCGGGGGTGACCAGAAAGACCGGCCGGCCGCCGGCGGCGGCACGCGCGGCGGCCCCGGCCGTGGCGATGACGGCGGCGGTATCGGCGATCACGGCCCCGGCCGCCGCCGCCCGGCCAAGCCGCAGGCCCAGTGCACGGGTCGCCGCCTCGGCCGCGCCATAGGGCGCCACACCCGGCCGGTGGATCGAAATCGTCTCGACCGGTGCGATGCGGGCGAGATTGGGGGCGGCCCAGGCATGGAAGGCGGAATTCAGGATCAGATCGGGCGCGGCCAGGCGCAGCAGCTCGAAATTGATCGCACCGCGCAGGCCCAGATCGGCGACGCCGGCGGGCACCGGCGGCTCGACCACGGTTTCGCGGAACTGGCGGAGTTCGGCCGCCGCCACCGGCACGATGCCGAGCGCCAGCACGGTTTCAAGCAGCGCCCAGTCGATCACGGCCAGACGTTCGGGTGCAGCCGCCCACGCCCGCCCGCCCGCAGAGAGGACGAGTGCCGCACCGGCCGCGATCAGCAGCCTGCGGCGGGTGAGGTCAGCGGACATAGGCGACCGCCGCCCCGGTATCGGGATGCGGAAAGATGCCCATGGGCAGGCCATAGATCCGGCCCAGCACATCGGGCGTCAGGATCGCGTCGGGCCGGCCGCGGGCGAGGATGCGGCCCGCCGCCAGCGCCAGGATCTCGTCGGCGAAGCGCGCCGCCATGTTCACGTCGTGCAGCACCATCACCACGGTCTGGCCGCGGGCGCGGGCCTGGTCGCGGATCAGCCCCAGCATGCCGGCCTGATGCGCGATGTCGAGCGCCGAGGTCGGCTCGTCGAGCAGCAGCGCTGCGGTGTCCTGGGCCAGCATCATCGCCAGCCAGACCCGCTGACGCTCGCCGCCCGACAGCGCATCGACCATGCGGTCGCGGAAGCCCGCAACCCCGGTCACCCGCATCGCCGCCGCCACCTTGTCGCCATCCGCAGCACTGAACCGGCCGAGCGCACCATGCCAGGCAAACCGGCCGAGCGCCACCAGCTCCGCCACCGTCATGCCCTCGGCGGCGGGGGTGAATTGCGGCATATAGGCGACCAGCCGGGCGAAGCCGCGGGCGTCATGGGCCCCGACCGGCCGGCCCTGCAACCGGATCTCTCCGGCGGCCGGCCTCTGCTGCCCGGCCAGCGCCCGGATCAGCGTGCTCTTGCCCGACCCGTTCGGCCCCACCAGCGCATAGACCTTCCCCGCCGCCAGGCTGAAACTCAGCCCGTCGATGATGGGGCGGCCATCGACGGCGATGGTCACGCCGTCGAGGTCGTAGAGGGCCGGGGGGCCGGGGGGCTGATCGGTCATCTCGTCTCCGTCACCAGTCGAGCGACAGGGTGAGCGTCGCGGTGCGGCCGGGGCCGTAGCCGCATTGAGCGGTGCTGCCACATCCCGTGACATACGCCTTGTCGAGCAGGTTGGCGACGTCGACCGAGACACCCCAGCCTGCCTGACGATAGCGGATCGCGGCATCGACCACCGTCGCGTCCGGCACCTTGAGCGTATTGGTCTCGTCCGCCCAGCTCTCGCCCAGATAGCGGATGCCGGCACCGGCGCTCAACCCGTCGAGCACGGCCGACTGGAAGGCGTGGTCGAGCCAGAGCGAGGCGGTCACATCGGGCACCAGGGTCGGGGTCTTGCCCACCAGCGCCTGGGTGGTGTCCCTGGTGATTTCCACATCCCCGACAGATGCCTGGCCGAGCAGGCTGAAGCCATCACCCAATTCCGTCCGCGCCTCCAGCTCGATGCCCCGCGAGCGGATTTCACCACGCTGAAGCTTGCCGAACGGATACAGCAGATTGCCGCCGCTGTCGGTGCGCGTATCGGCCACCTGCGCATTGGTCTTGGTGAGTTCGTAGACCGAGACGGTAAAGAGGGCATCGAAACCGTCCGGCATGTACTTCACGCCGGCTTCGTACTGGACCCCCTTCTCCGGTTCGAAGGGCTTGCCGTCACCGGTGGTCCCGATCTGCGGGTTGAAGACGGTCGCGATACTGACATAGGGCGTGAGGCCGTTTTCGAACGCGTAGCCGAGCCCTGCACGGCCGCTCAACGCCCCTTCAGAACTGTCATAATTGTTGGTGCCCGCTGCCAGACCGTCCTTAGATTCCGTCCAGACCCTGTCATAGCGGCCGGTCAAGGTCAGGATCCAGTTCCGGTCGATGTGCATCTGGTCCTGGACGTAGCCGCCCAGCTGATGCATGTCGAGTGTCTGATCCAGATAGGGTGCGGTGGCCGGTTGAGCGGCGCCATAGACGGGACGGATCACGTTGATCGGCGTCGCCGCGCCCGATTCCTGAACATGATCGATGGTGTAGAAGCGATAGTCGATGCCGGCCAGAAGCTTGTGCTCCACGGCGCCGGTCGCGACCCGCCATTCCGCCTGATTGTCGACGGTGAAGGATTGCGCCGTCGTATCATGGCGGAAGCCCAGGCGACGGAGATCGCCATTGGCTTCGTTCGCCCAGAGATAGGGGTAAGGCCCGCTTTCCCGGACATCGGTCAGGCTGTAGCGGGCATTCTGGCGCAACGTCACGGCATCGTTCAGATCATGCTCCACCTCCCAGCCGAGCATGGCCTGCTTGCGCCGATAGCTGTCCTCATCCTCTTCACTGTAATAGAAATCGCGCGGGATCCGGCCGAAGGCCGCCGGCACCACCGAGCCGACATAGGGCCAGAACCCCCCGGTATGGGTCTGGTCCTGATCCTGATACATGCCGAGCAGGGTGACGCGGGTGCGGTCGCCTTCCCAGGTATAGGAGGGGGCGATGACGCCGCGGAAATCCTCGGCCTCGTCGGTCTCCCAATGGCCGCCCGAGACCTTGCCGGTCACGCGGTAGGACCTGTCCGCATCCAGCGCATCGCCGATGTCGAAGCCCAGGAAGGCATTGCCCCAGTTGTTGATGCCGGTCTCGACATGGCGCAGCCGCTCCCCCGTCGGGCGCTTGCTGACCAGGTTGATCAGCCCGCCGACATTGGCGCCGCCATAAAGTGCCGAACTCGCCCCCTTCAGCACGTCGATCCGCTCCAGCAGGAAGGGATCGATCGAATAGCCGCCGAAACCGTACTGGTAGAGGCCGAGCCCGTTCATGAACACGCCGGTCTGCCCGGCATCGAAGCCGCGGATCATCAGCCAGTCGGTATCGCTGTCGGTGCCGAACTGCCCGGCCTTGACGCCGGCGGTATAGCCCAGCACCTCGTCGACCTTGTTGCCCGGCAGGTCGTCGAGCTGACGGCGGCCGACCACCGACACCGATTGCGGGATTTCGGTGATCGCGGCATCGGTCTTGGACCCGGTGGCGCTGCGCCGCGGCACATAGCCGTCGATCGGGCCGTTGGCGGTCTGAAGATCGTCTTCCACCTGCAATTGCGGCAGAACCACCGCATCGTCGGCCTTGGCCGCCAGCGGCATGCCCGCCAGCAGGGCCAGCAGAGCGACGCTGCCCTTCAGGCTGCGATTGAACGGGATGCGCCCGTTGAACGAGATGCGCCCGAAGGGGGTCGGAGAGATGCGGTCGGTGCCCATGCCTTGATCCTGTCGCCCTTGATCCTGTCACCCTGGTCAGCCGGCGTGATCAGTTGCGAGTGTATATCACTCGCAGTCAGAGCCGGGATTGACCGGATCGGGACGGGTTTGAACGTTTTCGCGACGAATGGCGGCGGCGGCGCATAAAGGTCGTCACGAGACGAGATCGCGCCGCCAGGCGGCGGGGGTGGTGCCCGCCACCTGCTTGAAGACGCGGGTGAAATGGGCCTGATCGGAAAAGCCGGTGCGGGCGGCCACCTCTGCCAGCGACACCGCCCCCGCCTGGAGCAGATCCTGCGCACGGCGGATGCGCGCCTGCATCTGCCAGTGATGCGGCGCCATGCCGGTGGCGGCCTTGAAGGCCTGGCCCAGATAGGATTGCGACAGCCCCAGCAGATCGGCCAGTTCCTGCAGGCGGATGGCGCGCAGGCAATTGGCCTCGATGAAATCGGTCACCCGGCGCAGCTGGCGGGGGGTCAGCCGGCTGCGCGGCCGCGCAGCCCGGCGCTGCTGTGCCATCAGGTCGATGAACAGCGCCGCCGCCAGCCCGTCGCCATAGAGCGCGTTCAGCGGATCGGGGCGTTCCACCTCGGTCGCGATCAGCCGGGCCAGGGCCAGCAGCCGGTCGTCGGTGAAGCCCAGCCGCGGCCGCTCCAGCGCCTCCGGATCCACCGCCTCGCCCATGCGCGCTTCCAGCGTCGCCACGTCGAAATGCAGATCCAGATGGCGCAGGCGGTGCGCGCCCACGCCGCGGCCCCAAAGCCGCATGCCGGCCGGCACGTAGTTCATCAGCCGGCCGGCCAGCCGCGGGCGGGTGGCGGGCAGGCCCGGCCGCGGGCCGACCAGGAAATCGCCCGGGCCGGTCCGCTCCAGCGCCACGAACAGACGGGGGTGTTCGCCCACATAGGTGCCGGAGGCATCGGGCTGGCAGTCCACCTCCCAGACATCGGCCACGATGCCCGACCAGCTGCGACAGCGCAGATCGCCGATCACCCGGATCCCTTCGATCCGGCTGTCCATCCGCGGGACGAAACCGCTGCCGGCCATGGCATTGCTCCCCGGCTGATGCAGTGCTGCACACATCCGGGCAGTCTAGTGCGGTTGCAAATCAGTCTCAAGTCTGCCGGGCAATCGCAGGCGGCGTCATCCCTCGGCGTCGAAACGCGGGAACAGGACGTTGTTCTCCAGATGGATATGATCCATCAGCTCGGCCACGAAATGGCCAAGGCCCAGATAGAGCGCGGTCCAGGAACGGCAGGCGCCGGGCGGGGGCGTGAAGCCGCCGGTCAGCGCCTCCAGCCGGCGGATCTGCTCGCCGTGATCGTCGTGTTCCTCGCGCATGACACGTACCGGCTGTGCAACCATGGCAGAGGCGGAGCGGCGCATGGCGGGGAAGAGGATCAGCTCCTCCTTCTTCATATGCATCTCCAGCAGCCCGGCGGTTTCCCGCAGCAGATCGGTCAGGCCGACCGGCAGGGCCGGGTTGCCGGCATGCACCCGCTCCACCTTCTGTGACAGCAGGATCAGCTCGGGCAGGTCGCGGCGGTGGGCCTCGTGATAGCAGACCAGGATATGGTCGATCAGCGCGCCGGTTTCGATCGCCGCGGCCGGCACCTCGCCCGGCTCCAGCCCGGCCAGCCCCGCTTCGATCTCGTCCAATGCCGCCTCGATCTCGTCCAGCGGCGCCCCGCGCCGGGCGGCGGCTTCCGCCAGCGGCACATCGCCGCCACAGCAGAAATCCAGCCGATGGCGGCGGAACACCGCGGTGGCACCCGGCAAAGTGGCGGCGATCTCGCCGACGGTGCGGCCGCGGAAGGCGGTGGCGGGTGCGTGATCGGTGAGGGACATCGGATCATCCTCCGGCTGAGCATCTCGTGATCCGGAGTATCGCGCCATAAAGATGAATATTAAATGCATATTATAACCCTGCGACGATCCGCCCCGCCTCGGCCTTCTGCGCCTCAGCCCAGTTCGAAACTGGTGATGCCGTAGGTGCGGTCGATCGCGATGTCGGGGGCGGGGCCGGTATACATGCGCGCGGTTTCGAAGACCGGGGTCATGCCATGGCGGGTGGCCAGCGCCAGCGCCTCGGGCGTGACCGCCGGGGTATCGAGGAAGACCGGCGCCCCCGCCGGCACCGCGGCGGTCAGCGCCTGGAACAGCGCCTCGGCCACGGCCGGGCGCTCGGCGAAAAGCGGGCCGATCTTGAAGCCGGTGCGGCAGGGGCGGATCACGCCATAGCCCTGCAGGCGGCCGTCTGCCACATAGCTGCGCAGCACCGTGCCGGGCTGGGTGATCCAGGCCGAGAGGAAACCCGCACGCGGGGCGGCGAAGAAGCGGCGGTCCCAGGCCGGCAGGGCCGCGCGCTCGGCCGCACCGGGGGTCACGATCGCCGGATGCACCGGCCCGGCCAGCGTCGCGCGGCCTTCATGGCGGATATTGCGATGGGCCAGCACGAAGCCCGAGCGGCGATAATTGTCCTGCTGCGCCACCACCCCGTCCAGCCCGACCAGACGGCCCTGAAGCCTGGCCATCAGCGCCTGCCAGATCGCCAGCCCATAGCCGCGGCCGCGCATGTCGGGGCGGACGATGTAAAAGCCCAGAAAGGCGAACTCCGCGCCGTAGCGCACGCCGGAGATGACGGCGACCGGGGCGCCGTCCAGATGGCCGATCAGAAAGCCTTCGGGGTCTTCGGCCGCGAAGGGGGCGGCATCGTGGAGACCGGGATTCCAGCCCTCGGCCGCCGCCCAGTCCAGCGCCAGCCCGATCTCGTCCGGCCGCATCGGCCTGATCTCCGGCATCGTCCTGGTCTGCATACCTGTGCCCTCCGTGTCGCATCCGTCCCGATGGCAGCTTAGGCTGCTCGTGACATTGATGGTCACACAGGATCGGTCAGGGGTAAATGACAGGCGACCTGACGGGCACCCTCCCCCGCCAGCTGCGGCATCCGTTCCCGGCAGATGGCGGCGGCGCGGGGGCAGCGGCCTTCGAAGCGGCAGCGCTGCGGGTCGGGGTCGATGGGGCTTGCCGGTTCCCCCGCCAGCCGGCGACGCGGGGGCGGGGGTGCGCCGGGTGCCGGGATCCGCGGGATGGCGGCGATCAGCCCGGCGGTATAGGGGTGGGCCGGGGCATCGAACACCCTGGCCGTCGGCCCGGTTTCGATCAGCCGGCCCAGATACATCACCGCCACCCGGTCGGTGACCAGCCGCACCACATTCAGGTCGTGGCTGACGAACAGGCAGGCGAGGCCCAGCTCGGCCCGCAGATCGTGCAGCAGGTTCAGGATCACCGCCTGGATCGAGACGTCGAGCGCCGAGGTCGGCTCGTCCAGGATCAACAGATCGGGGCCGGGCGCGATCGCGCGCGCGATGCCGACCCGGGCAAGCTGCCCGCCCGAAAGCTGATGCGGCAACCGGTCGTGCAGGCTGCGCGGCAGATGCACCCGGTCCAGCGCCTGCCGCGCCGCGGTTTCGGCCGCCGCCCCTTTCAGCCCGTTCAGCCGGCGGAGCGGCCGCATCACCGCCTGGATCGCGGTCAGCCGCGGGTCCAGGCTTTCGCCCGGGTCCTGAAACACCATCTGGATCCGCCGCCGCCAGGGGGCATGGGCCGCGCGGCGCGCCGGCAGCCGGGCCAGATCCTCGCCATCGAACAGGATGCGGCCCCGATCGGGATCGGCCAGCCGGGCGACCAGCCCGGCGAGCGTCGACTTGCCGCAGCCGCTTTCCCCCACCAGCCCCAGCGCCTCCCCCCGGCCCAGCGTCAGCGACACATCGTCCACCGCCTGCAGCCAGCCGGCCGGGCGGTCGGCGGCGGCCGCCACCCGAAAGCGGCGGTGCAGCCCCTGAACATCCAGCAGCGCCGTCATCGCACCAGATCCCCGATCCGGCTGTCGGGCCCCGGGGTCGCGCGGATCAGCGCCTTTGTGTAGGGGTCGGCCGGGGCCTGGAACAGCCGCGCGGTCGGGGCCTGTTCCACCACCCGGCCGCGGCGCATCACCACGATCCGATGGGCGCGTTCCGCCGCCACCGCCAGATCATGGGTGATCAGGATCGTGGCCATGCCGCGCGCGTCCGCCAGATCGCCGATCAGGTCCAGGATCACCGCCTGGGTGGTGACGTCCAGCCCCGTGGTCGGCTCGTCGGCGATCAGCAGCCGGGGGCTGCCGGCCAGCGCGATCGCAATCATCACCCGCTGGCACATGCCGCCCGAAAGTTCATGGGGAAAGGCCCGCGCCCGGCGCACCGGATCGGGGATGCCGACCGCGGCCAGCAGCGTCTGCACCCGGGCGGCGCGATCGGCGCGCGTCAGCCGCCGCCCGGCATGCACCCCCACCACATCGCCGATGGCATCGCCCACCCGGCGCAGCGGGTCCAGCGCCCGGCGCGGGTTCTGGAACACCATCGACATCGCCCGGCCGCGCAGCGGCGCCACGGCCGCCTCGCCACCCGCCACCAGATCGGCCCCGTCGAACAGGATCCGGCCGCCCAGAATGGTGGCGGCCGGCGGCAGCAGGCCCAGGATCGACAGCGCCGTCACCGATTTGCCGGAGCCGCTTTCGCCCACCAGCGCCAGCGTCTCCCCCGCGCCCAGATCGAAGGAGATGCCGTCGAGCGCCGGGGCCGCCCCCTTGAAGCCGACCTTCAGGCCGTCGACCCGCAGCAGCGGCGCGGTCATCGGCGCCTCGGGTCGAGCAGGTCGCGCAGCGCATCGCCCGCCAGGTTGAAGGCGAAGACCGCAAGCATCAGCGCCAGCCCCGGGAAGGTCGCGACCCACCATTGCCCGGTCATGATGAACTGGGCGCCCTCGGCCGCCAGAATGCCCCATTCGGGGGCCGGCGGCCGCACGCCCAGGCCGATAAAGGACAGGCCGGCGGCGTTCAGGATCGCCCAGCCCAGATTGAGCGAGACCTGGATCGCCAGCACCGGCAGCAGCGCCGGCAGCAGCACCTCGACCAGCAGCCGGGCCTCGCCATGGCCGCCCAGCCGCGCCGCCTGCACCCAGGCGGCATCTTTCAGCCCGGCGATGCCGGCGCGGGCGAAGCGGATATAGAAGGGCAGGTTGATGATCGCGGTCGCCCAGACGATGTTGGCGACCGTATTGCCCAGCGCCGCGACCAGCGCCATGGCGACCACAAACAGCGGGAAGGCCATGGCGACATCGACCAGCCGCCCGATCCAGCGATCGAGCCGGCCGCCGCGCAGCCCCGAGACGGCGCCGGTCAGCGTGCCGGCGATGCACGACATCGCCACCGCCGAAAAGGCGATCGCGAGATCAAGCCGGGTGGCGGCGATCACCCGGCTGAAGATGTCGCGGCCCAGCTGGTCGGTGCCGAACCAATGATCGGCCGAAGGCGGCTCCAGCCCGCGGGTGACGTCGGTGGCGAGTGGGTCATAGGGCACCAGCGCCGGGCCGGCGACGGCGGCGGCCAGCAGCAGCACCACCACCCCCAGCGCCAGAAAGCCCGGCGGGTTGGCGCGCATCAGCCGGACGAGCCGGGTGAGGCCGCCCGCAACACCGCCCGTCCCGCCGGCCGGCGGCGGGCCGCCCAGATGGCGTTCCGCGGTCATCCGATCCGCCCCACCCGGGGATCGATCAGCCCGTAGAGCAGATCGATCGCCAGGTTGACCAGGGTGAAGGCGATGGCCACCAGCAGCACGAAGCCCTGCACCGGCGCGTAATCGGCGTTCATCAGCGCATCCAGCGCATAGGAACCGATGCCCGGCCAGGCGAAGACCTTTTCCACCAGCACATTGGCGCCCAGCATGTACGAGAACACCATGCCGAGCGTGGTGACCACCGGCACCGCGGCATTGCGCAGCGCGCGGGTCAGCACCATGCGCCGCGGCAGGCCGGCGGCGCGGGCGGCGGTGACGAAATCGGCCGAAAGCACCTGGATCATGGCACCGCGGGTGATCCGGGCCAGCGGTGCCACCGCAAAGGCGGTCATCGTCAGGCAGGGCAGCACCATGCGCCCCAGCACCGACCCCAGAACCTCGGTATCGCCGGCCAGCAGCGCATCGATGACCAGCGATCCGGTCACCACCGGCGGTGGGATCAGCATCACATCCATCCGCCCCACCGGCTCCGGTGCCCAGCCGAGTTCGGAATAGAACACATGGATCAGCAGCAGCCCGACCACGAAGGTGGGCAGAGAGGTGCCGGCGGCGGCGATCGCCCGGCAGAGATGGTCGATCGCCGATCCCGGCCGGGTGGCGGCAACCACGCCCAGGGGCAGCGCCACCAGGATCGCCAGCAGGAAGGCGGTCACCGTCAGCTCCAGAGAGGCCGGCAGCCGGGCGGCCAGGTCGTCGACCACCGCCTCGCCCGTGGTATAGGACCGGCCCAGATCGCCCCGCAGCACATCGCCCGCATAGATCGCCAGCTGTTCGGGAATGCTGCGATCCAGCCCCATCGACACCCGGATCGCCTCGATCTCCGCCTGCCCCATGCCGGGGCCCGAGGCGAGGAAGGCGGCCGGATCGGCCGGCAACAGGCGCATCACCACGAAGGTGAACACCACCGCCCCCGCCAGAACCGGCAGGGTGGCGAGACAGCGCCGGCCGATGAAGCCGAGGATGGCGGGCAAGGCGGGGTCTCCGTTGGCTGGGCGGTCGACACGCGGAAGCAAAGGTGGATCCCCGCCTACGCGGGGATGACGGGATTTTCTTTCTGAGCGGAATTTTCTTTCTGACCGGACGGGCGCCGTCAATACCCCGCCACCGTCTCCATGCTCTGCGCCCTCATGTCCGCATTTATACCGTCATCCCCGCGAAGGCGGGGATCCACCTTCTTCTGCCCGCTCCCCGCCCCGGTTCTGCAGCCTGCCTTACGCCTTGCGGTCCAGCGGCCGGAAATCGACCTGGCCGTGGATGTAATAGGTGAAGTCGGTCACCCCCGGCTTCAGCGCCGCGTCGAAAGCGGGCAGCCAGAGCGGCATGATCGGCAGTTCGCGGAACACGATGCGGATCGCCTGGCGCATCAGATCGTCATAGGCGTCCTTGTCGGTTTCCCAGCGGGCCTTTTCGACCAGCGCCCCCAGTTCCTCGTTCTTGAAGGCGCCGAAATTCCAGCGCCAGTCGCCCTGGAAGAAGATCCGGAAGAAATAATCCGGGTCGTTGAACCAGGCCGACGAACCCTCGACGTAGAACGGCACCTTCTTTTCGGTCAGAAGCGTGCCCCACTGCGCCGCCGGCACCTTTTCGATCACCACCTTGATGCCGATCCGGCCCAGCTGTTCCTGCACCAGCAGCGCGATCGGATCGGCGGTGATCGCATCGGCGACATTGTACGAGAAGCTGGTCTCGAAACCGCCCTCATGCCCCGCCTCGGCCAGCAGGGCGCGGGCGCGGTCCAGATCGGTGGCGTAAGGATAGGGCTGCGGGAAGGACGAGGTTTCGGGCTGGTCGGTGGCTGCGCCGTAAAGCGGCGTGCCGCGGCCGAAGATCGCGCCCTGGAACATGGCCTCATAGGGCAGCGCGAAGGCGATCGCCTGGCGCACCCGGACATCGTCGAAGGGGGCGGTCTGGGTGTTGAAGGCGACGAAGCGGAAGCTGTTGGTCACCGGCAGCGAAATCAGGTCGACCTTGGGGTCGGCATCGATCGCCGCCACATCCTTGGGCGGCAGCTGCAGCGCCACATCGGCATCGCCCTTGGTGACAGCCGCGACGCGGGCCGGTGCGGCCGGCACCACCTGCACCACGGCGCGGCGGATGCGGGGCAGATCGCCGCTCTTCCAGTCGTCGAAGCGGTCATAGATCACCTGCTGGCCGGCGGTCCAGTTGGCGACCTTGTAGGCGCCGCCGCCGGCGGCATTGTTGCGCAGCCATTCCTTGCCCCAGGGATCTTCGGCGGTGGCATTGGCCTTCACCGCCTCGGCATTGATCACCGAGGCGAAGGTCAGCGCCAGATTGGGCATGGTGTAGCGGTCGGCCTTTTCGAACCGCATCCGGAAGGTGTGGGCGTCCACCACCTCGAACTGATCGGCCGAGGTGATCGAGCCGGTGGACAGCTGGCGCTTGGAGGCCGGCAGGTTGATGCCGCGTTCCAGCGACCAGCGGACATCCTCGGCCGTCACCGGCTTGCCGTCGTGGAAGGTGGCATCGGGCCGCAGATGGAAGACCAGCACCCGGCCGTCTTCCAGCACCTCCCAGCTTTCGGCCAGCTCGCCCTTGAACTTCAGATAGTCATAGCGGTAGAGCCCGGGCGCCACCTCGATCCGGTCGAAATTCACCAGCCGGTCGTAGATGTTGGTGAAGGTGCCCAGCGCCGCGCGGTTGACGCCGTCGCCATGCGGATCGCGCGAATTCGGCCCGTCCTCGGCCAGCACGCGCAGGGTAATGTCGTCCCCATCGCGCGCGAAGGCCCGGCCGATCGGCAGCGACACGCCGCCCACCGACAGGAACAGCCCGGCCAGACCGCCGGTCTTCAGAAAATCACGCCGATCCATCTATCGGGCCTCCCTTGTCTCGGGTATCTCGGGTCGTCTTCCGTCGTCGTCAGCTATAGCCGTCGGGCGGCGGATAGCGCCCGTTCAGGGCGTAGTCACCAACCTCCAGCACCTTGTACACCAGCGGGTCGTGCAAGGTGTGGGTCCGCGCATCCCGCCAGAACCGGTCGAAGGCATGGCGGTTATGGGTCGCACGGGCCCCCATGGCGTCGTAGATCTTCGTCGCCACGTCAAGGCTCAAGCGGGCAGAAAATACTTTAAGGGTTGCCACGTCAATGGCCGCGTCACCCCTGAGTTGGATATCCAGCACCGGCCGCGCCGCCAGCAGCCGGTCCACCTTTTCCGCAGCACGGTCCGCCAGCGCCAGCGCCGCCTGCAGCCCGGTCCAGATTTCGCCGAACTGGCTGATCACCAGCGGGTCGTCGGCCGCGCGGGCATGGCCCGATGCCGGCCATGCCCGGGTGCTCTGCCGGACATAGTCGCGTCCGGCCCGGAAGGCGCCAAGGGCAAAGCCCAGATACAGATTGGCGAACATCAGCTGGTTGACCGGCACCCGCACCGCGGCGGCGAAGTCGCGGTCGCCCTCGCGCCGGTCGGGCAGCACCTCGGCTTCGGCGACGGGGACGTCTTCCATGGTGAAACCGCTGCTGTCGGCCCCGGCCAGGCCCAGCGCATCCCAATCGCGATCGCAGCTCAGCCCCGGCGCATCGGCGCGAAGCCAGGCGGTCACCGTCTCGCCGGTATCGGTGCGCCGGCCCCAGACCGACAGCCGCTCGGCAAAGGCCGCCCCGGTGCAGAAGCTCTTGCGGCCATTGACCCGGAAGCCGCCATCGACGGCCGGCGTGATGCGGACATCGTCGTCGCGCGGATTGGCGACCCCCGCCGCCCACAGCCGGTCGCGGCCGATTTCGGCCAGCCGCGCCGCCCGGCGCGGGCCGGCACCGATATCCTGATGGATCAGGTTCATCGAGTGATAGCCGAACAGCGTGCCGACCGATCCGTCGACGGCGGCCAGCTCCCGCGCCACCGCCACCACCACCGGCCAGGGGGCGCCGCCGCCGCCGAATTCTTCGGGCAGAACCATGGTGGCGAGCCCGCTCCGCTTCAGCAGCGCGATCTGCGCCAGCGGCGGCGTCCGCGCCCGGTGGCGCTCGGCCACGTCCCGCGCCAGCTCCGCCGCCACCTCGTCTGCAAGCGCCTCCCATGCCATCCGGTCACGCGGCCCCGTCATATCTGCCTCCCCTGCCCGGCCCCGTCCTGCCCGGCCCCGCCCTGCACGGTACGCACGGCCGCCGCCGGATGCCCGGCCCCCAGCCGCGGCCCCCGGCCGAACAGCTTCTCGCGCAGCGTGCCCTCGGCATAGCCGGTCTTATAGAGCCCGCGGGCCTGCAATTCCGGCACCAGCAGGTCGGCCACATCGATGAAACTGCCCGGCGCCACGGTGCGGACCAGGTTGAAACCGTCGATACCGCTATCCGCCACCCGCCGGCCGATCTCTTCGGCAACCTCGCCGGCCGATCCGATCAGCGGCCGGAACCGGCTGCCCAGCGCCAGGCCGGCCAGCAGCCGGCGCACGGTCGGCTTCCCCTCCCCCTCGCCGCCAAGCCCGGCCAGGATGGAGCGGATGGCATTGCCGCCGCCGGGCGGGATGGGGATCGGCGCATCCGGGTCCAGGCTGCCGAAATCGATGCCGGTCGCCGCCGACAGCTGGGCCAGCGCCGCCTCGGGCACGGCATGGGCGGCATAATCGTGATATTTCTCCACCGCCTCGGCCCGGGTGCGGCCGATCACCGTCTGCAAGGAGCCGAAAATCTTCACCGCCGAGCGGTCCCGCCCGGCGGCCGCCAGCCGGTCTTCGATCCGCTGCACGATGGCGCGCGTGCCGGGGCCGCCATCGGCGGGGATGAAGATGCATTCGGCATGGGCGGCGGCGAAATCCAGCCCGCGCGCCGAGGCCCCGGCCTGGAACAGCACCGGCGTGCGCTGGGGCGAGGGCTCGGCCAGATGGATGGCGTCCAGGCGGAAATAGGGGCCGTCATGGCGCACCGCCCGCACCTTCGCCGGGTCGGCATAGCGCCGGGTGGTACGATCGCGGATCACGGCGTCGTCGTCCCAGCTCGCCTCCCACAGCTTGTAGGCGACCTGCATGAAATCATCGGCACGGTCATAGCGGTCATCATGCGGCAGCGTGCCGGCGGCACCGGTGGCGCGCGCCGCACTGTCCAGAAAGCCGGTGACGATGTTCCAGGCCACCCGCCCGTCGCTCAGATGATCCAGCGTCGACATCCGCCGCGCGAACAGATGCGGCGGCTCGGCCGAGACATCGGCGGTGATCCCGAAGCCCAGATGCCGGGTGACGGCGGCCATCGCCGGCACCAGCACCGCCGGATCGTTCACCGGCAGCTGCACCGCCCGCTCGATCGCGGTGGCCGCCCCGCCGTCATGAACATCGTAAACCCCGGTGACATCGGCCAGAAACAGCCCGTCGAACAGCCCCCGCTCCAGAATCCGCGCCAGCTCCATCCAATAGCCGATGCGCCGATAGCCGGTCGCCCGATCTTCGGGATGGCTCCACACCCCATGGGCCAGATGGCCGACCGCATTCATCTCGAAAGCATTCAGCAGGACATGCGGGGGCGCCAAGACCGATCCTCCGGAGGGGCGGGATATCGTCCTGTGAGATTATTTTGTCAAAATGATTCGCGCAACGGGAGATGACTTCGCGGCTGAAGATCATCGCCTGCGGGGGGCGGCCGGGGGGTGGCCACGGGGCGGCATGCGGGGTGGAGCAGCGCCCCCACGACCCCACGCCGCCGGGCCGCACCGCAGATGTCAGACGCCGGCACCACCGGGTTCGCAACACCCTCACCGCCATCGGCCGGGCATGTCGGGCGCCGGCACCGCCGGGCTCGCAACACCCTCACCACCGTCATCCCCGCGAAAGGCAACTGTCAGCCCTCACGCCGGACGGATGGGCGGGACCCATGGAATCTCTTTTGCAATCAAGATGTTAATCGTGATCGCGATCTTGCGCATAAGGGCGGTGAGCGCCACCTTGCCAGGCTTTCCGTTGCGGACGAGGCCGTCGTAAAAGGCCTTCCAGGTGGGGTTGTAGCGCAGGGCGCAA